>NZ_CAJGBM010000024.1:0-37303 GCF_904426495.1 Pseudomonas sp. OF001
GTCATTCATTTGCGCATCCGTCGCAATGAGGGAGGGCCATCCGATGTGGAAGTAGCCTTGCCCTATCGTCACCCATCCCGCTAATCGCCAGGGAGCGCATACCATGCCCAGACACGACAGTCGATTTCGCAACGCAGGCCGTGCCAATTGGTTCTTTCTTGGATTTCTTGCCATCGCCGGATATTTTCTGCTCACCGAGCATCGGGCCCACGTCATACCCTATCTCCCATTTTTGTTGTTGTTGGCCTGTCCCTTGATGCACCTGTTCATGCATGGCGGTCATGGTCATGGAGGGCATGAAGGACATGAGGGTGGGCAGCGTGAAGGGCATGGTGCGCACGGTGGCTGTGGCGGCCATCGGCACACAAGTACAGGCGATAAGCAACAGCAGGCGCACAAGCACGGGCAAGAAGAAAAATCAGGTAGCGAAACTCCGCGGCAAGATCAATCTCAGGAGCGAAGGTCGTGAAACTACAGTTTCTTGGCGCCACTGGCACGGTGACCGGCTCTCGGTATCTTGTCACGGAGGGGGATACACGAGTACTGGTCGACTGCGGGCTCTTCCAGGGAGTCAAAGCCCTGCGTCAGCGTAACTGGAAGCCCTTTCCAATCGCTCCGGCCGAGATCGACGCTGTTGTGTTGACGCACGCTCATCTTGATCACAGCGGTTACCTGCCTCGACTCATTCAAGACGGATTCAGCGGGCCGGTTTATTGCACGCCCGCCACGCGCGCCCTGGGCGAGATCCTGTTGCCGGACAGCGGCAAGCTGCAGGAGGAGGATGCTCTGCGTGCCAATCGTTACGGCTACAGCAAACATACCCCGGCCGAGCCGTTATACACGGCTCAGCAGGCAGAGCGAGCACTGAAGGAGTTCGATACACGTGACTTCGATGAGGTGTTCGAGATTGGAGGGTTGCGCGTGCACTTCACTCCAGCTGGACACATTCTCGGGGCCGCATGCGTGCATGTTGATAATGGCACGCGCACATTGTCCTTCAGTGGGGATCTGGGCAGGCCGAATGATCCTGTGATGAAGCCCCCGTTGCCGATCAAGCATGCGGACTACCTTGTTCTCGAGTCCACATATGGTGACCGACGCCATACGGTCGTCGACGTAGCCGAGCAGCTAGAGAAGATCGTCAACGCAACGGTCGGCAGGGGCGGGACTGTCATGTTGCCGGCTTTCGCCGTCGGGCGCGCGCAGACTTTCATGCATCTGCTGACGCAGTTGCGCGCAGCAGGCCGTATTCCAGATGTGCCGCTTTACCTGGATAGCCCCATGGCTATCAATGTGTCACATGTGTTCTGCCACTTCCGGGCCCAGCATCAGCTCAGCGACGCAGAGTGCCATGCCATGTGCGAAGGCGTGACCTATGTCCGTACCAGGCAGGATTCGGAGGCGCTCAGTGCAGACTCATATCCGAAGGTAATTATTGCCGGCGCCGGCATGCTTACCGGTGGGCGAATTCTGCACCACCTCAAGGCCTTGGGTGGCAACCATCGCAACACCTTGCTGATAGCAGGCTATCAGGCTGAGGGTACGCGCGGCCATGCATTGATGAATGGTATGCGCACACTAAAGATCTATGGCGAATATGTGCCTATCAACTGCCAGGTTGAAGAGATCTCCAGTCTCTCCGGGCATGCCGATTTTAGCGAAATTGGTGATTGGCTAAGCCATTTTGAGCAGCCGCCGCGGCAGGTTTTTCTAACCCATGGCGAGGCATTGGCTGCTGACAGCCAACGGCGTTACCTGGAGGAGCGCCTGGGGTGGAACGTCATGGTTCCGGAAATGCTCGACGAGTTCGTTCTGGATTGATCAGGAGCGCGCTGATGGGCATGACTCGAATTTACAAAAACCACAATGTCAGAGGCCTGCAAGCTGTGCTCGATGCCGCCGGAGTCCACCTCGACGGCAGTCGACCTTGGGACTTACAGGTGCACGATTCGAGGCTGTTCGGACGCCTGCGCCGACAGGGCAGCCTCGGTCTCGGCGAAGCGTACATGGACGAATGGTGGGACTGCGAGCAACTGGACGAGTGCGTCGCGCGCCTGTTTCGCGCGGGTGCCGATCGCCGGCTCACCGGCAGTTTACTCGGGCGCTGGTACGAATGGCGGGCGCAACTGCTGAACCTCCAGTCGCGTTGTCGTGCCTGGATCGTTGGCGAGCGACACTACGACCTCGGCTATGAGCTGTTCGCACGCATGCTGGATCGCCGCATGACCTACACCTGTGGCTACTGGCAGGACGCGGTTAGCTTGGAGGAGGCGCAGGAAAGGAAACTGGAACTGGTGTGCCGGAAACTCGGCCTAAAGGCGGGGGACCGGGTGCTTGACATCGGCTGCGGCTGGGGAAGTTTCGCCGAGTATGCCGCTTCCCGCTACGGCGCTCAGGTAGTCGGCGTCACCATTTCCCGGGATCAGGCGCGTTACGCTGCCGAACGCTGTCGCGAACTCCCGGTGGACATACGCCTGCAGGATTACCGCGACGTGGATGGCTGCTTCGATCACCTCGTGTCGCTGGGGATGTTCGAACATGTCGGCGTAAAGAATTACCGCATTTACATGGCGACCGCGCACCGTCTGCTGCGCGACGACGGTTTGTTCCTGCTGCATACCATCGGCAGCAACACCTCGGTGCATACGACCGATCCCTGGATCGGCCAATACATCTTCCCGAACGGCATGCTGCCTTCGATTGCGCAAATTGGCCTGGCCATCGAAACACGTTTCGTGATGGAGGACTGGCACAACTTCGGCGCCGATTACGACAAAACGCTGATGGCTTGGTACTCCAACTTCGAACGCCACTGGCCGGAGTTGGCTGGGCACTACGATCAGCGCTTTTTCCGCATGTGGCGTTACTACCTGTTGACCTGCGCCGGTTCGTTTCGGGCGCGCAAGAACCAATTGTGGCAAATCGTGTTGAGCAAGCACGGCTGCGCGGGCGGCTACGGCCGCCTGCGTTAGGGCATCCACCAATCGAGGTGACGCGGGGGAGGGTACATGGGCGACGTGACCCGGTTCGTCATTACCGCCTGCAAACACTTGCACCGGATGAGCGAAGCCGAGATGTGCGAGCACAAGGGCATCGGTCATCCGGACAGCCTGTGCGATGGTGTCGCGGAGGCCGTGTCGCTGGCGCTCAACCGCGCGTACCTGCAAGCCTACGGACGCATCCAGCATTACAACGTCGACAAGGCCTTGTTGATCGGTGGCGAGAGCCTGCCGCGCTTTGGCGGTGGACAGGTGCTGACGCCGATGCGCCTGATCCTGTGCGGTCGAGCCAGTCCCCTGCCGGACGCCGGGCTGGCTGAATTGGTGAGGGGCGCTGCATACCGCTATTTATCCGAAAACCTGCGCTGCAATCCGGCATTGTTCGAAATCGAATGTGCGGTACGCACCGGCAGCCCCAACCTGCAGCAGGCATTCGCACGCGGGATGTCCCACGCCCTGGCCAACGATACCTCCTTCGGAATCGGCTTCGCACCATACTCGCCCCTCGAGAAACAGGCGCTGCAACTGGGGACGCTATTGCACTCGGCCGAGTTTCAAGCGCGATTTCCGGCAGCGGGCGACGACTACAAGGTCATGGGCGCGCGGGTTGGCGACAGGATGACGTTCACCGTCGCGTTGGCGCTCATCGATCGGGAGATTCGCCATGCGGCAGACTATTTTGCGATCAAGCACGCGATGGCCGAGCATCTACGCGCGACCTTGGTGAGCCCCTGTGATCTCGCCATCAATACGCTTGACGATCCGAACGCGAGCGGTGTGGAGGGGATTTACCTGACCGTGTCCGGATTGAGCGCGGAGCAGGGCGACGACGGCCAGGTCGGGCGCGGCAACCGCATGAATGGCCTGATCACACCCTGCCGCAGCATGTCACTTGAAGCCGTGGCAGGGAAGAACCCGGTTTCCCATGTCGGCAAGCTGTACAACGCGCTCGCATGGGAAATAGCACGCGCCATCGTCGCCGAGGTCGAGGGCGTGGAAGAAGCCACAGTGCAACTATTGTCGCGCATCGGCCAGCCAGTCGATCGTCCTGCGCTGGTTGCTGTCGAACTGGGCTGCCACAGTCCTTTGCGCGCGGCCATGCGCCAGGCAGTACAAAGCCTTGCGCAAGCTCATCTGTCCGACATCGAGCGTACCTCCGCGCGATTGGTGCGCGGCGATTTGCCCGCCTTCTGATGAAAGAGGGGGCCGGGTGCGTATACCACGGGCGACTCGAACAGCGTGTGGAGCCTTCGTCCATCTACCGCACGTCGTGCTCATTGCATTACTGCAGCGCTATCGTGTGCTGGTTGAAACAGTCGATCGTGCCAGGATCGGCGGAGCGTATTTAAGGAGATATCGTGTCCGGGACATATTGATCGCGCCAGCAATCGCGTGGCCTTGGCGCTCGTGACGCTGGGCCTCTACATCGCTGTCTCGCTGCTGATGCTGCACTCCATCGGTGCGGTGATCACAGCAAAACCGGTTGATCGGGCAGTTCATTGCTCCCACCGGCGGTTTCCGGGAAATGCTGTGCCATGAGCCGGGTTACGGCACGAATCCCCTCCAGTGCTCCCTCCTCGAAGCGCCCCTGCCTAAAGGCTTGCTCCATGGCGAGACAGATCCCCTCCCACGCACTGGCACCGACTTGGGCATGAATGCCACGGTCGGCCACGATCTCGACGTCGCGATCGGCCAACAGCAGGTAAATCAGCACGCCGTTGTTGTGCTCGGTGTCCCACGTCCGTAGCAGCGAGAAAACCTCGAGCGCTCGTTCACGCGGCGATTGCCCGCGCCATAGTTCGACTGCTTGCAATGCGCCCTCAACAACAAAGCGGATCTGCCCGGCATGGGTGCACTCGCTTGCCGCAATCTCTGCCTGAATCGTGCTCAGCGTCTGTGGGGGGAAGGCACGCTTGAGCTGCCAGGGTGTCATCGTCAGGTGGCGAACCAGGCGCCGGTAGTTGTTCTTCACCATCGTCCTGATGCACCTCCCCCGCCGAATCCGCCTCCACCACCACCGAAGCCGCCACGGAACCTTCCACCGGACCGGCCGCCGCCGCTGTACCAGCCGCCATGCCTGCCGCCCCCGAGAAGAATAAATACGAACGCCATCAGTCCTGCGCCAAGTGCAACCGGGATGGCGTCGATCAATAACCAGGTCAGCAGAGCCACTCCGGCGCCAGTTACCGATGCAGCGGGTAAACGCCCCAGCAGTTTTCGCAGCACCCCGCCCACCACGAAGACCAGCATCGCAATCAAGGGAATCGATTTCGAGAGCTCATCCTGAGCTCCATTCGCTCCGCGTTTGGGGGGCGGTAGTGGTTCGCCATCTATAATGGCGATCATCTGGTCGACGCCAGCCTCGATGCCGCTATAGAAGTCGCCTTGGCGGAAGCGTGGCACGATGATCTCGCTGATGATGCGCTTGGCTGTGGCATCGTTCAGAGCCCCCTCCAGACCATAGCCCACCTCAATACGCAGGGTCCGATCATTCTTCGCAACGATCAGCAGTACGCCATCGTCGATCTTCTTGCGCCCCAGCCTCCACTGCTCGACCACCCGGAGGGAATACTGTTCTATCGATTCTTCTCCGGTGCTAGGGATAATTAGCACGGCCAGCTGGCTGCCTTTTGCTACCTCGAAGCGTTGCAGCTTGCCTTCCAGACTGGCTACCTGCTCGGCCGTGAGTGACGCTGTCAGATCAGTGACCCGTGCCGTCAAGGGCGGCATCGCTACCGGTTGGGCCGTGGCCGCCAAGCACCAACCGAGGAGCATTGCCAGCAGCCCGGCTCTCGCCGCAATGAACTTGCTCATCAGTTGCTCGGCTGCGGCGTGCCGCTTTGCGGTTTATCCGGAGAGCTCCCGAAATTCACCTGTGGTGGTGTGGCAATGGCTCGTTCGTTCTCAACGCTGAAGTTAGGCTTGATCTTGTAGCCGAACACCATCGCAGTCAGGTTGGAGGGGAAGCTGCGTATCGTGACGTTGTACTCCTGCACCGCCTGGATATAGCGGTTGCGTGCCACGGTGATGCGGTTTTCAGTGCCTTCCAGTTGAGCCTGCAAGTCGCGAAAGGCGGCATCCGCCTTCAGCTGCGGGTAGTTCTCCGACACCACCAATAGCCTCGACAGTGCGCCAGACAACTGGGCCTGGGCCTCTTGGAAACGAGCGAAGGCCTGCGGGTCATTGACCAGCTCCGGCGTAGCCTGGATGCCGCCGACCCGAGAGCGGGCAGCCGTTACCTGCTCCAGCACCTCCTTCTCGTGGGCAGCATAGCCCTTAACCGTGCCGACCAGGTTGGGCACCAGGTCGGCACGGCGCTGGTACTGGTTCAATACCTCGGACCAACTTGACTTGGTCTGTTCGTCTGTCGATTGCAGGGTGTTATAGCCGCAGCCGGAGATGCTAAGGACCAGCGTGATGAGCAGCAGGCTAAACAGTTTTCGCATTGTCGTGATCTCCCTGCAATCTGAAATTGTTTTTTATGTATAGCAGGGTTGCTTGATCGTAGGCAATATGGCCGGGGCTTTTATTCCGTTTCTGACGAAAAGATTACATTGGTGTAATGTTTGGCTGGCTTGCGTTGCTTTGGGGTTTTATCAATATTTTTAGGAGGTCATCGCAATGCCATGGCTGGCGGGCTGATTTTCATTGATTTGAAGTTGTATTTATATGTATGGGTATTGCTTGTGTGGGCTTTTCTTGGTTTTTTTGGTTTTGCTAGGCAGTCTGCTCTGTATTAAAGTTGCTTTATCACGGACTGGCGGGCTTTGTATTTATTAATTGTGGGTGTGCTTTGAAATAATGAATTGGGTGAAGCTAGAAATCTCCTGATCTGGTGGGGTAGCCCCCCCCCTTCGGCCCTTTTCCGATGAGTTAAGGGGGGCAACCTTGCTGTGGGGGTGAAGGGAAAAATTACCGGCAAACGGTCGTCGATCAGTTACGCTGAAATCAGCATTGATAGAGGGGGAATCCATGTTTGAGTCCGCTGAAGTCGGTCACGCCATAGACAAGGCCACATTCGATGCTCAGGTGCCGGTGCTACGCGAAGCGCTTCTGGAGGCCCAGTTTGAGCTTGGGCAGCAGGCGCGCTTTCCGGTGCTGATACTGATTGCCGGCATTGAGGGCGCGGGCAAGGAGGAGACGGTCAGGCTGCTCAGCGAATGGATGGACCCGCGCTTCATCGAGGTCAGTACCTTCGATCAGCCGACCGATGAGGAACTGGCCCGTCCGCAGGCCTGGCGCTACTGGCGACAGCTGCCACCTAAGGGCAAGGTTGGAATCTACTTCGGCAATTGGTACGACCAGATGCTGCAGGCACGAGTGCACAAGAAAATCGACGATGCCCAGCTCGACCAGTTCATCGCCAGCGCCGAGCGGCTGGAGCGGATGCTCAGCGAAGAAGGCACGTTGATCTTCAAGTTCTGGTTCCATCTGTCAAAGAGGTCAATGAAGGAGCGGCTCGAGACGTTGAAGGACGATCCTTTGCACAGCTGGCAGTTGGGTCCGCTAGACTGGCAGCAGTCGAAGACTTACGACAAATTTGTCCTTCACGGCGAGCGAGTACTGCGTCGCAGTAGCCGCGAATACGCACCTTGGTATGTGATTGAGGGGGAGGATGAGCGCTATCGCAGCATCACGGTCGCTCGTATCCTTCTTGAGGGGTTGCAATGCGCGCTGGAGCACAAAACACCGACGGTGCACGCTCATCACGCCGCGCCATTGGTGTCGAGCCTGGACAACCGTGCCCTGCTGGATGCCTTGGACTTGGGCCGGGAATTGACCAAGGAGGAATATCAAGAACAACTTGTCATCGAGCAGGCTCGCCTGTCCAAATTGATACGTGACAAGCGCATGCGCAGGCACGCTCTGATCACGCTGTTCGAGGGCAATGACGCAGCTGGCAAGGGTGGGGCTATCCGCCGCGTAGCTGCAGCCTTGGATCCGCGCCTTTACCGTATCGTGCCGATCGGTTCGCCAACCGAAGAGGAGTTGTCCCAGCCCTATCTCTGGCGCTTTTGGCGGCATATCCCGCGGCGTGGAAAATTTACTATCTTTGACCGCTCATGGTATGGACGTGTCTTGGTGGAGCGGGTCGAAGAACTCTGTAGCCCGGCTGACTGGTTGCGTGCCTACGGTGAGATCAACGATTTCGAGGAGGAGTTGACCAGCTCGGGGGTGGTGGTGGCCAAGTTCTGGCTGGCTATTGACCAAGAAACTCAGTTGCGGCGCTTCAGGAAGCGGGAGGCTATACCATTTAAACGCTTCAAGATCACTGCAGAGGACTGGCGCAATCGCGAGAAGTGGGACGCTTACTCCGATGCTGTAGGCGACATGGTCGACCGCACCAGCACTGAAATCGCGCCTTGGACGCTGGTCGAGGCTAACGACAAGCGTTTCGCCCGGATTAAGGTCCTGCGCACCATTAACGATGCGCTGGAGTCAGCGTTCGCCCGGTCGGGTTGATGCCTGTGGGGCTGATGACGCCCACGGTGGGGGCTGGCTGTGCAGAGGCTTCAGCAGGCCGTGAAGCGTTTTTAATCTGTTCTGATGCTGTCGGTGATGGAGGGCTATGTGCGCCAGTCATGTCCCATCACGCGACTGGCTCAGGTCGAGTAGCCGTGTGCTGTGTTCGTCACCGAGCCTCCCGAACGGGCACAACCATGCCTAACAGAGGTGCGCCGCCGGGAGGAGGTGTGGCTTCAATTGACAGTCAGCGCGCGACAATGCCATTGGGGCCGGCTGAGGTCGGGAACTTGGCGAGTTCCGCATGGCTTTTGAGGTCGACGACCGAAATGCTGTCTTCGAAGGCATTGCTGATATAGGCCCGCGAACCGTCGCCGGCGATGGATACGCCATGGGCCCCGTTGCCGACCTTGGTGGTGGCGATGAGACGGCCGCTGGCGGCATCCAGGATGGACAAAGTATGCCCCGGTGCTTGCCGGCTACCTTGATTGGCAACCACCAGCTGGGTGCCGTCGGGCGTCACGGAGAGCTGGATGGGGCCGGGGCCGACGGGATGGGTGGCAATGAGACGGTGGCTCTGTAGGTTTACCACGGCCACTGCGTTCTCTCCGCTGAGGGAGGCGAACAGCCGTTGACCATCAGGAGCAAAGGCTACTTGCACTGGCTTCCTGCCGACCGCGATGCGGGCGGTCTGGGTTCTGTCAGCTACGTCGATCAGGCTGATATCGTTACTGTCCCGGTTGGCCACGGCCAAGGTGCGTCCATCTGGGGATAGGCGCAGGCCATGCGGGTAGCTGCCGACCTTGATCCTGTTCAGAATGCGTTCGGCGGCGAGGTCGACGACGACTACCGCATGACTGGCTGCGTCTGTTACGAAGGCGAGTTTGCCGCTGCGATCCGGAACCACATGCGCCGGATGGCCGCCGACCTGAATGATACGCGCCGACTGTATCGACTTGTCGGCGTCGAACACCAATAATCGCCCGCCTTGAGCGTCATGGTTCCCATGCCCAGCTTGGGTATTGCCGCCAGGTATGCCAACAATCAGCAGGGTCTTGCGGTCGGGTGTCAAATCCACGTTATGCGGCAGGATATTGAGTGCCAGCGTGCTAGTGGTTCGCGCTTCATCGTCGATGATCGTTAGACTGCCGGCGCCTTCGTTGGCCACATAGATGGTTGCGGCACTGCTCGTAGCACTGGCGAGCAGGGCAATCGCCATACCGATGGCAGCTAGGACTGGTTTCATGGAAATACTCCTGGCGCGTGGGGCTGAGGGTTCGATATACCCCTTCAGCCTAGATCGGCACAGCTTTCTCTAGGCTTAGGCGGCCATTACAATTCGGTCAGGAGGCCTAGGTGTGCAGTCCCAGGAAGTCATGGTGCATTCTTGAACCCTCACCAGGAGGATGCGCTATGGCAACAGGTCTTCATGGCTCAGCCCGCACAACGCCGCGAGTTCGAGCCGAGCTCCAAGCGTCGCAAGAGTCGACGCGCGCCCTTGCCGCCCGCTATGGACTGAACGTCAAGACTGTGGCCAAGTGGCGTTCGCGCTCGACGACAACTGACAAGCCCATGGGGCCTGCCAAGCCATGTAGTGTCCGGCTCTCGGATGCTGAAGAAGCGATGGTGGTCGAGCTCAGGCGACGCACCCTGCTTCCCCTGGACGACCTGCTGGGGCATCTGCGTGAAACCCTCCCCCAACTGACTCGCAGTGCCTTGCATCGCTGCCTGGTGCGCCATGGCATCAGCAGACTGCCCAGCACAGAGCCGGGTGGAGCCAAGCATGGAAAGTTTGCTCCAACCGAAATCGGCTACCTGCATATCGACAGCTGTGAACTCCGGCTGGAGCAGGGAAAACAGCACATGTTCCTGGCGATCGATCGTGTCACCAAATTCACCCACGTGGCGTTCTTCGATGCTGCGACAAAGCAGAACGGTGCGGCGTTTCTCGAAGAGGTGGTGACGGCATACCCGTACACCATTCACACCGTTCTCACGGACAACGGCGTGGCGTTCACCGAGCAGCCACGGTATCGAAACGGCCTGACCAATCGGTTTGGTGGGCACATTTTCGACCGTGTCTGCCATGAGCATGGCATCAAGCACAAGCTGACCAAGCCCTATCACCCGTGGACCAACGGACAGGCCGAGCGCATGAACCGCACCGTGAAGGAGGCCACCATCAAGTCGTTCCACTACCCGGACTTCGATGCGCTGAAAGCCCATGTTCGGGCCTTCGTCATGGCATACAACTTTGCCAAGCACCTGAAGGCTCTACGGTGGCGTACTCCGTTCAAAACGATCTGTGATGCCTGGACTCGAACACCGGACTGTTTCAAGCTTGACCCGCACCACCTCATCCCGGGACTACACACCCAGAGTCATGCTTACTGAGCGGGTTTAGCTGGCGGCATCCCCATGTAGTGTTGGTGCCACATCATGTGATCCATCATCATCTGCTGCATCCCCATGTACCTGTCCATCATGTACTGGCGCTGTGCTCTCTGCTCCGGGGGCAGGTTCGAATAGTCCTGCCAGCCCATCATGTGGCCGCCACCCATCATGCCGCCGCCCATCATGTGCCCACCCATCATGCCTCCACCCCACATGCCCATACCCATGCCGTGCATCATTCCCATCCCGCCTTGCATGGTATTCCAATGCTCCTGGAGGAGTTTCTGCCGCTCCTTCGGGTCTTGGGTTTGCCGGATTTTCTCCATCTGGGCCTGCATCTTCTGGAGGTTTTCCTGCGCCTGAGCCATCTGCTTGTCGAACTCGGCAATGCTCGGAGCTTGCTGCTGCGCCGGGGGGGTAGCGCTTTTGGCTGGGGTTGGGTCTGCCGCCAGCGCCCATGCGGATGACAGTGATGCGGCAACGAGGAGTACCGCCAGTTTGATGTTTTTCATATCGAGCTGCCTTTGTGGTGGTGAGCTGAACCAACATCCCTATGAGCGAGCGATTGCGTTGACTCAACGGGTTTTGCCTAAAACTGTAGAGCCTCTTGGCTGGATTGCCTATTTGATTGCTCCCTTCACAAGCGGCACTCAGGCTGGCCCCGGCTACCGCTGATGGGAGATGCCTCCTGAGTGCGCGCAGCGCACGTGATTGCCCTCGCTCGTTTCGCCTTCGCATAACGGCTGCGACAATTCGTGGAGGATGCCGCAGTGGGCGGCGGCACTCGGCTCGTTGCAGCACTCACGCAAGCTCTTGAGCTGTTGCTCCAGCTGGCGGAGCTCCTCGATGCGTGCGGTGACATGGCCGATGTGCGCGTCCAGCAGGGCATTCACACCGGCGCAGTGCTCGCTGGGAGCATCCTTGAAGTGGAGCAGTCCCCGAATCTCGGCGTGTGTCATGTCCAGCATGCGGCAACGGCGAATGAAGGACAGCCTTTCGACATGCGCTTCGGTGTAGATGCGAAAGTTGCCGTCGCTGCGGGCGGGCGAGGCGAGTAGCCCCTCGCGCTCGTAGTAGCGGATGGTTTCGATCTGGGTGCCCGTGGTACTGGCTAGCTCACCGATTTTCACGTTGGTCTCCGATAGCCGGGTCTGGTGACTCCTATTTGCAGCATAGGCTCTTGACTCTGTAGTCGCTACAGGTTGTTTACTCGTGTCCAACGTCATTGGGGGTACAGCATGGGTGAGTGCAACGCTGTTGGGTGCGGTTGTTCCACTGCGTCGTCAGCGGAACCGAAGAGTCTTGCCACCGGAGCGGGCAAGACTGTGCAGTACCGCATCGACAACATGGACTGCCCCACCGAGGAACGGCTGATTCGCGACAAGCTGGAGCCGCTCGCCGGGGTGACAGGGTTGGAGTTCAACCTGATGCAGCGCACGCTGACGGTGAACCATCAGCTCGATTCGTTGGAACCGGTCGAAGCCGGATTGCGCGCCATCGGCATGCAGGCCCAGCGTCTTGCCCTTCCAGCCGAGCAGGTGTGCACGGTGTTGACCATCGCGAAGATGTGTTGCCCCACCGAGGAACGGCTGATTCGCGACAAGCTGACCGGAATGCCCGGCGTCGAGTCCCTGGACTTCAATCTGCTGCAACGCCGTTTGACGGTCACGCACCGTCCCGAAAGCCTGAATGCCATCTTGGGCGCGCTGACATCCATCGGCCTCGAAGCCAAGGTCGAACCGAGCGTTGCCAACGACACCGCCGAGCCGTCTACCAGCCCCCGCCATTGGTGGCCACTGGCCGTGGCGGGCGTGAGCGCGACCCTGGCCGAGGTCGTGCACTGGTTGAACGGTGGCAATCACTGGCTGGTCGTGGCGCTTTCCGTGCTGGCGATTGCGGTAGGCGGACTCTCGACCTACAAGAAAGGCTGGATTGCCCTCAGGAACCGCAACCTGAACATCAATGCGCTGATGTCGATTGCCGTTACCGGGGCGATGCTCATTGGCGAGTGGCCGGAGGCGGCCATGGTGATGTTCCTGTTCGCCCTGGCCGAGGTGATCGAGGCCCGATCGCTCGACCGTGCGCGCAACGCGATTCGCGGCCTGATGGAACTCGCTCCGGAAACGGCCACCGTCCAGCAACCGGATGGCACGTGGCTGGGTGTACCCGCCAGACAGGTGGCAGTGGGAGCCACGGTGCGTCTGCGCCCGGGCGAGCGAATCGCGCTGGATGGCGTGGTGACCCAGGGGCACTCGAGCGTGAACCAGGCTCCGATCACCGGCGAGAGTTTGCCGGTGGACAAGACCGTGGGTGACAGCGTGTTTGCCGGGACGATCAACGAGACGGGGTCGTTCGAATTTCGGGTGACGGCCGAAGCCAGTCACTCGACGCTATCCCGGATCATTCATGCCGTCGAATCCGCCCAAGGGAGTCGGGCGCCGACCCAGCGCTTCGTCGACCGCTTCGCGCAGATCTATACGCCGACAGTGTTCCTGATCGCCTTGCTGACCGCGGTGATGCCGCCGTTGTTCTTGTCCGGCGAGTGGATGGACTGGATCTACAAGGCGCTGGTGCTGCTGGTGATTGCCTGCCCCTGTGCACTGGTGATCTCCACGCCGGTATCCATCGTCAGCGGCCTGGCTGCGGCCGCACGCAAGGGCATTCTCATCAAGGGCGGTGTGTACCTTGAGGAGGGTCGCAAGCTGGCCACGCTGGCACTCGACAAGACCGGCACCATCACCCATGGCAAGCCGGTGCAGACCGACTTTATTGCTTTGCGCGGAGACGAGGCCCGGGTTCACGCCCTGGCGGCCAGCCTCGCTGCGCGCTCGGATCATCCGGTATCCCACGCCATCGCCCTGGCGGCAAACGAAGCCGGCTTGGCGTTATACCCGGTGACCGATCTGGCTGCCATTCTGGGCCGTGGCGTGCGTGGCCGTATCGACGATCATCTGTACCAGCTGGGCAACCACCGGCTGATCGAGGAGCTGGGTCTTTGCTCGGAAGCCATCGAGGCGCAACTGTTTGCCCTGGAGCGCCAGGGCAAGTCGGTGGTGCTGCTGGTCAACCAGCACGAAGTCCTGGGCATTTTCGCGGTGGCCGACACGGTGCGAGAAACCAGTCGCGAAGCGATCAGCGAGCTGCACGCCCTCGGGGTGAAAACCCTGATGCTCAGCGGCGACAACATCCATACCGCCGAAACCATTGCCCGCTCGGTCGGCATCGACGAGGCTCGCGGTGGGCTGCTGCCGGAAGACAAACTCAAGACCATCGAAGGGCTGATGACGAGTGGCAAGGCCGGTGCGGTCGGCATGGTGGGGGACGGGATCAACGATGCGCCCGCGCTGGCCCGGGCGAGCATCGGCTTCGCGATGGGAGCGGCGGGGACGGATACCGCCATCGAGACGGCGGACGTTGCGCTGATGGACGACGACCTGCGCAAGATTCCCGCATTCGTCCGGCTTTCGCGGGCGACCACCACGGTGTTGCGGCAGAACATCGCTTTCGCCCTCGGGATCAAGGCGGTTTTCCTGCTGCTGACGTTCACCGGGCAGGGCACGCTGTGGATGGCGGTGTTTGCCGACGCGGGGGCCAGTTTGCTGGTGGTGGCCAACGGGCTGCGGTTGCTGCGCAAGTAATGGGTTTGCGAGCTTCTGCGGTCCACGAGTGCTGATCCAGGGGGGCAAGCCAGGCTGGAAAGTGTGGGTGTCCGGAATATATGGTTGGGCGGCGTTCTCGTCGCTTGGCTTGGTTCAAATTTCCAGATCTGATTGCCGGTACCGTCGTGGGTGTTGTTGTGCACAATGGCGCTAGGTGCATTCTGGCGCTTAAGGATTAAAAAATGCTTGTTCTTGACAAGAAGCTCTCGTCGCATGCTATATTGTCTCTCTCCGGCTTGATAGCAGCGTCGGACCAAGGTGTAAAGTGGATAGTCCAGCAGTCAATGGGTTATGGCGAGTCTCTTCCAGTGACTCCGTTCCTTAACTGGGTACACGTTTGGAACACCGGTGCCGCATTTAGTCTTTTCGCTGATGGTGGAGGCTGGCAGCGCTACTTTTTTATAGGGATCGCGGTATTGGTCTCGATTGTGCTTATCAAATTTATCCGAGACAATCGTCATAAAGGGGAAGCCATCGCTTACTGCCTGATCCTCGGTGGTGCTACAGGTAATCTGATTGACCGGATATTCCGTGGCTATGTTGTGGACTACCTTGATTTCTATTGGCGATACTGGCATTGGCCGGCCTTCAACCTCGCCGACATTGCAATTGTCCTCGGTGCATTTCTTATCGCTTCCGTAAGCTTGTTACGTGGGAAATCAAATCTCAATGTCGAGCCAGATGGGGCTGCCTGAAGCCTACACCTAATAAAGCCATGACCGAAACTCCCGACGACATCCTGCACATGCCGGAATACGAGGTGCGGGCCTGCAAGACCACCTTCAGACTCCAGCTACCGGAGATGATGGACGGCTTCCGCCTGACGCTACGGCTGCATGAGTACGTGGAGAAGGCCCTGCCCTAAGTGGTTGAACAGACCGGCCTGGACGAGAAGACGGTGTGGGACATTTTCAACGCTTGTGCCGAGCTCATGAGCTACTGGCGCCGCCTCGAGACGCCCCGTATCTTGGCATCGATGAACTGTATCTGGATCGGCGTTATCGTTGCGTCCTCACCAACATCAAGGCGAAGGCCGTGGTTGATCTGCTGGCCAGCCACCGTCAGGATGTGGTGACCAGCCCTGATGAAGCTGAAAGACTGGCAGAAGGTCGAGATCGTCAGCGTGCCGTCGGTCCCGTCAGGTTTTCTTACCAGACAGAAACTGTTAAGATTCCATATAACTAATCCATCTACTATCAAGTCCTTATGCGCCTTTGGCTAACGATTCTTCTGCTGGTGATGATGCCGCTGCAGCTCGGTTGGGCTGCAATGGGTAGCTATTGCCAGCACGAATCGGGTAACCAGACGAAGCATTTCGGCCACCACGCTCATCAGCACCAAAGCCAGGCGGGAAGCGAGGACGACGACGGTCCCGATCCCCAAGGCGGCAATAACCCGCATGGCGATTGCAACGCCTGCGTTTCCGCTGGCGTCACACCGATCTTTTCCGATGCAGCCCTGTTCGATGTGAACAGCTTGTCAGCTGGCGAGACTGGCTTCCAGGCTCATCCGCTGTCCCGGCCATCCTCTCCGCCTGAGCGCCCTGCCTGGGTCCGCCTCGCCTGATCGGCGAGGCGACTCCTCTCTCTGACCCGCCCAACGACCATCGTCAGCGACGATGAGCGTTGGCGTGCTGCGAGCCAGCTGATTGCGTCTCGCCGATTCCCCGTGAGCTTTTTCATCACTGGAGAATCGGGATGTTCCCAAGCAAAACCAGAAAATGGCTGCCTTGCGCCTTGCTCGTGCTGGCCACCGGCAGTTCGTTGGCGCAGACAGCGCCAAGTGCTTCCAGCCTGCAGTCGGTCGCTGCCGGTCCTTTATCGCTGAAGCAAGCCTTCGATACCGCCTGGGCGCGTCAGCCCGAAGCGGAGTCCGCGTCTGCGCGTCGTGAGGCGGCCACTGCCCGTCGCGCCGCCGCCGCCAGCTGGACCGCCGAGCCCATGGCCCTGGAGCTGTCGAGCAAAGGCGACCAGCTCAATGGCAACGATGGTAGTCGCGAGCACAATGTCGGCCTCGCCATCCCCCTGTGGCTGCCCGGCGAGCGCTCGCGGACGGGCGCCGTGGCCGAGGCCGAGGCCCAGTCCACCGCCAGTCGCGCCTCGGCTGCGCAGCTGCGTACTGCTGCCGAGGTGCGCGAGGCGTACTGGCAGTGGCAACGCAGCCGGGTCGAAGCGAGCCTGGCCAGCGAGCGCGAGGGCAATGCCCGGCAGCTCGCTGCCGATGTCGCCAAGCGGGTCAAGTCGGGCGAACTGGCCCTGGCTGATCAGCACCAGGCCGAGGGTGCTGCGGCCCTGGCCGAGATCGAAGCGGCGCGAGCCAGGAGTGCGCTGGCGACGGCTGCGCAGCAGTTGCGCAGCCTGATCGGCATCCTGCCAAGTGGTCGCGAAGAGGCTGTTCCTGGCGTTGCTGCCGGTGAGCCGGTACCCGCGCTGCCCGCTGACTTCGCTGCGCTGGATGCCCAGCATCCGGCGGTGTCCGCACTGCTGGATCAGGCCGAGGTCGCTCGCCGCTCGGCCGAGCTGGCTCGCGTGCAGACCCGCGCCAACCCCGAGTTGACCTTGTCTACCAGCCGCGAACGCGAGCCGGGGGAGTCCTATGACGAAAGCCTCACCCTGGGCATTCGCATTCCTTTCGGCTCGGGAAGTCGCAATCGCGCCCAGCAAGCCACGGCCGAGGCCGAGGCCATCGAAGCCGAGGTGCAGGCCCGTCTGGCCCGTGAGCGCCTGCTCGGCGAGCTGGAGGCCGCCCGGCTGGAGTTCGACTCCGCCCGCGCTCAGGTGACTGCTGCCGAGAAGCGTGCCCGGCTCGCCGATGAGTCGCGCGGTTTCTTCGAAAAATCCTTCCGCCTCGGCGAAACCGATCTGCCGACGCGCCTGCGTATCGAGCTCGAGGCGACCGACGCCAAGCGTCAGGCCGCCCTGGCCCGACTCGATCAGGCGGCGGCGATCTCCTCGCTGCGTCAGGCACTGGGTCTGCTGCCCGAATAGGGCCGGAACGAATCTACAGGACTGCAAAGATGACACTGTTTCCAAGGCTGACAGCCTTCACTGTCGCGATCTTGATCGCCGCCGCCCCCCTGGCCACTCAAGCCGGTGAGGGGCATGACCATGGCGAAGCGCCGGCCACTCCGACAGGCCCGGCCCTGCCGCGTTTCGCGGCGACTTCCGACACCTTCGAGTTGGTCGGCGTGCTCGATGGCCACGACCTCACCCTGTGGCTCGACCATGCAGCCGACAACAGTCCGGTCGAGGGCGCGAGCCTCGAGCTGGAGATTGGCGGCGTCAAGGTCGAGGTCGAGCAGCACGAAGCCGGCGAGTTCGAGGCCGAGCTGGCGCAAGAGCCTGAGGAGGGAGAGATCGCCATCAAGGCCAAGGTCGTCGTCGGCCAGCGCACGGAGCTGCTGAGCGGTGATCTGGATATCCATCACGAAGAGCACGCCGAAGAGTCTGCATCTGGCGCGTCCTGGGGCACCTACGGGGCCTGGGGGGCCGGCGGGCTGGTTCTGCTCGCCCTGCTGGGTTGGGCTATGCGCCGCGCCCGTGTCGCTCCTCGTCATTCGTGAAGGTGTTCCATGAAAACTAATTTTCTGATTTCCGCGCTGTGCCTGGCCCTGCTGTCGCTGACTTCGCCCGCCTGGGCTGGCGAAGGGCATGACCATGGCGAAGAAGCGCCTGCAACCAACAGCAACGGTCCCCAGCGGCTGCCCGACGGCAGCGTATTCCTGCCCAAGCCGGCGCAACGCCAGATCGGGGTGCGCACCTTGCCGCTCGAGACGGCCGAGTTGCCGCGCTCGCTGGAGTTGGCCGGCAAGGTGGTGATGGATCCCAATGCCGGCGGCAAGGTGCAGGCCGTGCTGGCTGGGCGCCTCGAAGCCGGACCGCGCGGTTTTCCCGGCGTCGGGCAGGCGGTGAAGAAAGGTGAGGTGCTGGCCTATGTCGTGGCGACCGGCGATGTCCTCGAGCGGGCCAATCAGGCCGCGCAGCTGGCTCAACTGCGGGCGGCGAAGGGCCTTGCCGACCAGCGCCTGGCGCGCTTGCGCGAGCTGGCCGATACGGTGCCGCGCAAGGATATCGAGGCAGCGGCCAGCGAGGCCGCGAGTCTGGGGGCGCAAGTCGCTGCGCTGAATTCGGGCGTCAATGCGCGGGACGCACTGGTTGCGCCGGTTTCCGGGGTGATTGCCTCGACCAATGCCGTCGCCGGCCAGGTGGTCGATGCCCGCGAACTGGTGTTCGAGGTGGTCGATCCCTCGCGTCTGCGCATCGAAGCGCTGGCCTACGACCTTAACCAGGCCGCCGATGTGGCGGGAGCCACTCTGGCGGTGGGTAGCGAACGTGTGCCGCTGACCTTCATCGGCGCGGCCCGCAGCCTGCGTGAACAGGCCCTGCCGATGCTGTTCCAGGGCGAGGGCAGCGCCTTGTCCCGGCTGGCCGTGGGGCAGCCGGTGAAGGTCTTCGTGCAGACCGCCACTCGTACCCAGGGCATCCGGGTACCGGCAGCGTCGCTGATGAAGAATGCCGCCAACCAGAATGTCGTCTGGGTGAAGACCGCGCCGGAGCACTTCGTGCCGCGCCCGGTCACCTTTGCCGTGCTGGACGGGGTATCCGTGGCGGTGACCAGCGGGCTTGCCGCTGGGGATCGTGTCGTGACCCAGGCCGCCAGCCTGATCAACCAGATTCGCTGAAGGGAGCCTGACCCATGTTCAAGTGGCTCCTCGACAACAGCCTCGCCAACCGCCTGCTGGTGATCATCGCCAGCCTGGTGCTGATGGCCTATGGCGCATTCACGCTGTCACGCATGCCCGTGGATGTCTTTCCCGATCTGAACAAGCCGACGGTCACCATCATGACCGAGGCTGGCGGCATGGCCGCCGAAGAGGTCGAGCAACTGATCACCTTCCCGCTGGAGACCACGATGAACGGTCTACCCGGCGTGGAGAGCGTGCGCTCGGTCTCCAGCAGCGGGCTGTCGTTCATTTACGTCACCTTCGACTGGAGCACGGAGATTTTTCGGGCCCGGCAGATGGTGTCGGAGCGGCTCTCCGCAATGGAGGAAGGCTTGCCTCCGGGCGTGATCCCGCGCATGGGGCCGATCAGCTCCATCATGGGCGAGATCATGCAGATCGCGATTCCCATCGATGCGGACAAGATCACCCCGATGCAGGTGCGCGAGTTCGCCGACTGGGTGCTGCGTCCGCGCCTGATGGCGATCCCCGGCGTGGCCCAGGTGATCCCGATTGGCGGTGAGGTCCGCCAGTTCCAGGTCCAGCCCGACACGGCGCGCATGGCCGAGCTGGGTATCAGCCACACGCAACTGGAGGAAGCGCTCAAGGGCTATTCGTCGAATACCTCCGGGGGCTTCCTCGAGCTCAATGGGCGCGAGTACCTGATTCGCAACCTGGGGCGGACGTCGAGTCTGGAGGATCTGTCGAACCTGGCCATCACGGCGCGTAACGGCCAGCCGATCCTCCTGCGGCAGATCGCCGAAGTGACCTTTGCCGCAGCCCTGAAGCGCGGCGATGCCGGCTTCGAAGGCAAGGCAGCAGTGATCCTCGGCATCCAGAAACAACCGACGGCCGATACCATCCAGCTGACCCGCTCCATCGAGGCGGCGCTGGGGGAAATGCGCAAGTCGCTGCCGACCGGAATGGAGGCCCCCCAGGTCACCTTCCGTCAGGCCAGTTTCATCGAGGCTTCGATCAGCACCCTGCAGGGCAAGCTGATCGGCGCCTCGGTGTTCGTCGCGGCGATCCTGTTCTTCTTCCTCGGCACGCTGCGGCCCACCATCATCGCGCTGACGGCCATTCCGGTGTCGATCTTCATCACCGGTCTGGTGTTCAAGTACTTCGGCCTGTCGATCAACACCATGACCCTCGGTGGCCTGGCCATCGCTATCGGTGGATTGGTCGACGATGCTGTGGTGGGCGTGGAGAACGTGCTGCGCCGGCTGAAGGTGGAGCGGGCCAAGCACCCCGAGCACCGCCTGCACCCGCTGGAACTGGTGGGGCACGCGACCATGGAGGTGCGTTCGGCCATCCTCTACGCCACCATCATCATTGTGCTGGTGTTCCTGCCGCTGTTCGCCCTGCCGGGCATGGAAGGGCGGCTATTCGTACCGCTGGGGATCGCCTTCATCGTCTCGACCCTGGCCTCGCTGGTGGTTTCGGTGACCGTCACCCCAGTGCTGTCCTTCTATCTGCTGCCGCGGATGAAGTCGCTGGAGCATGGCGACACCAAACTGCTGGCTTGGCTGAAAAGCCGCTATCGCAGCAGCTTGCAAGCCGTCCTGCAGCGTCCGAAGGCAGCTGTAGTCGTAGCGGGCATTGCCGTGTTGGTCGCGGCAGCGAGCGTGCCGTTCTTCCCGAAGACCTTCCTGCCGCCGTTCAACGAGGGCACCTTGCTGATCGGCCTGCGTCTGAACCCCGGCGTGACTCTGGCGGAGTCCTCGGCGCTGGCCCAGCAGGCCGAGCAGTTGGTCATGCAGGTGCCGGAAGTGACCCACGTCGGCCGCCGCAGCGGTCGCGCGGAGCTGGATGAGCACGCCGAGGGTGTGCACGTCAGCGAGCTGGATGTCGGCCTCAAGCCGGCCTCGGAGCTGACCCGCTCGATGGATGAGATCACCGGCGACATCCGTTCGCGGCTGGTCAATCTGCCGGCGGCCATCGGCATCGGCCAGCCGATCTCGCACCGGATCGACCACATGCTGTCCGGCGTGCGCTCGCAGATCGCCATCAAGATCTTCGGCGAGGATCTGGACACCCTGCGCGGCCAGGCGGATGCCCTGCGCGGCAGGCTGGCGGATATTCCCGGCATCGCCGACCTGGAAATCGAGAAGCAGGTGCTGGCTCCGCAGATCAAGGTGCGCATCGACTACGCCGCCGCCGCCCAGTACGGCGTGCCCGCGCCGCAGATCTTGGCGACGCTGGAGAGTCTGGTCGAGGGCGAGAAGGTCACCCAGATCGTCGAGGGTGGCCGGCGCTTCGCTCTGGTGGTGCGCCTGCCCGAGACGGCGCGTTCGGCGGAGGGGCTGGGCAACATCCTGTTCGAGACCCCGACCGGTCGGGTACCGCTGTCGCGGATCGCCAGCATCGAGGACGGCGACGGCCCGAACCAGATCAGTCGCGACGACGGCAAGCGTCGCATCGTGCTGTCGGCCAACGCCCAAGGGCGCCCGCTGTCGGAGATCGTCGAAGACATCCGCAAGGTGGTCGACGAGACCAAGCTGCCGGAAGGCTACTTCATCACCCTGGGCGGCCAGTTCCAGGCCCAGGAGGAAGCGTCGCGTCTGGTCGGCCTGCTGTCCATCGTCTCGCTGATCCTGATGTTCGTGGTGCTCTACAGCCGCTACAAGTCGGCGACCCTGTCGGCGCTGATCATGGTCAACATCCCGCTGGCCCTGGTCGGCGCGGTGCTCGGCCTGTGGTTGTCGGGGCAGCCGCTGTCGATTGCCGCGCTGATCGGCTTCATCACCCTCGCCGGTATCTCGGTGCGCAACGGCATCCTCAAGGTCAGCCACTACATCAACCTGATGCGCATCGAGGGGGAGAACTTCGACCACGCGATGATCCTGCGCGGCTCGCTGGAGCGCCTGAGCCCGGTGCTGATGACGGCGCTGGTCACCGCCTTTGCCCTGGCGCCCCTGTTGTTCGAGGCCGAGCGTCCGGGCACGGAAGTCCTCCACCCGGTGGCGGTGGTGATCTTCTCCGGCCTGATCAGCTCGACCCTCCTCGATACCTATCTGACCCCGGTGATGTTCTGGCTGTTCGGCCGCAAGGACACCGAGCGCCTGATAGCTGATCGCGAAGCGGGGGCCTTCTGATGGTTTGCCTCATTTCTCATCGCAATCACAGCCCTCCGGGGCGGTATTGCGCACCACAAAGTAACCGTGTTTGCCGACAAATGATCCGGAAGCTGAAGTCGCTGAAGCAGCACTCCGCAAATTACCGAAGTGATAGAGGAACTCAAATGAAATCCCTGAAAGCAATCTTGGCCCTCTCGATGTTTGCCGTCTCTTCCACCGCAATATCGGCTGGTTTCGACAATGACCCTGACAAGATCATCCAGGAGAACCAACGCGCCATGGAAGCGTATGCCGCAGAGCTCGGGAAACCCGCTCCGAAAGTCGAGAAGTATCGCTATGGCATGGAGCTCGATGTAGTCAAGGTGATCAGTGTGACACGCAAGGCCAAGGTCTGTGGCGTGGTGCCTGCGCGGATGACCTTCCTCGACTCAAAGGGTGAGCTCCAAACGGTCGAGTACCAAGCAGTCGGAGGAGGATGCCGGCGCGGCTGAGCGGGGGCCGGCTGACCAATCGCCTAAAAATGGCCCCACCTAATGTAAGGAGCGGCTGACTGCAGCCGTGTGGTTGAAAGTGCTTTCGTCTGGGCCTTGCCCCTTTCCAGACACTCGGCGTCCCAGTGGCGCCGATTTTTTAGGGAATCTCCTATGGGATTTAGGATCCCGACAAGCCCTTCTGAAAACCGCCAATCTGGGAGGAATCGTCATGTTTCAAGTCAATGGGATGGCTGTCCACTGCTGTCCTCGTTACATAACAAGGAGGGGCCAATGAGTACGTCATCATCTTCCGGACCCTGGCCACTGCTTCTACTCGCCTGGTTGGTGGCGCTGCTGTCGAGTCTCTCCGCACTATTCATCGGAGAGGTCATGGGGCAGGCTCCCTGCGTACTGTGCTGGTTCCAGCGCACCTTTATGTTCCCGCTGGCGGTGATCCTGGCCATCGCCTGCTACCGCTCGGACTTCGCCATCTGGCGTTACGCTCTGCCGCTGGCCGGCATCGGCGCGGCACTGGCCTTCGCTCACACGCTGCTCTACGCCGGGCTGATTCCTCAGCCGATCCAGCCCTGCACGGCTACCGGTCCGTCCTGCTCGGGCGCCGGCATGACCATCTTCGGCGGCGTGCCGCTGCCGATGCTGGCCCTGTTTGCTTTCGTCCTTATCGCCATCCTGCTCCTCGTCATTCGCCGGAGAACTGCTCCATGAACCGCCGTACCCTGGTCATGATCATCAGCGTGGCGATCCTGGCCGTCTTCGCCGTGGCCGTATTCCTCTACTCGCAGACGACGCCGCCGCAACCGCCGCAGGTGGCCCAGGCGCCCGCCCAGATGCCGCCGGACGCGCCCAATGGCGGCAACCTGGTGCGCTTCCACTCGCCGGTGTTCGGCCCGGCACAGGCGCCGGTGACCATCGTCGAGTTCTTCGACCCCTCCTGCGAGGCGTGCCGTGCCTTCTACCCTCATGTGAAGAAGATCCTCGTCGAGAACCCCAGCGATGTGCGGCTGGTGCTGCGCTATGTACTGTTCCACCAGGGCTCCGAGGAAGTGACGCGCATGCTGGAGGCCGCGCGCAAGCAGAACCTCTACCCGCAGGTATTGGAGGCCGTGCTCGCCGCCCAGCCAGGCTGGCACGACGACCCCAAGGTGGCAGCAGCCTGGGTCGCCGCCGAGGGCGCCGGCCTGGATGTGGAGAAGGCCCGCGCTGACATGCACACGCCCGGCGTCGACGCCGTACTGGAGACGGATATGCAGGACGTCAAGACGGTGGGTATCCGGGGCACCCCGACCTTCTTCGTCAATGGCCGCGCGCTGAGCGAGTTCGGTCCCGAGCCGCTGCGCGATCTGGTTCGCAGCGAAGTAGCCAAGGCCAGGAACTGACACCAAGGGTGCGCTGATAGAGCTTACAGTCCACCTCCTGCCGGGCGTAGCGTAGGCACCCGGCGGGTGGTGCTGCCGGGATGGCACCGGCACTCGCTGGAGTGCTGTTTTCGCCCGCTACCAAACACAGACAGGTACAGGCTCTAGATACCCCTTACCAGCGCCGGGATGGCGCGCAGGTAGATCAGCTCACCGACCAGCTCCACCAGGGTCTGGGTTATCACCGCGGCCGCCGCCAGCCCACTGATCGGCTCGGGCAGTGCCAGTGCCAGTGGCAGTACCACCAGCGAGTTGCGAGTGGAGGTACTGAAGGCCACCGCCCGCGCTGCCGGCGCCGCCAGGCGGAACAGCCTGGCGCTGAACGCCCCGAGCGCAGGGGCGAGCAACATGAACGCGGCGTAGACCGGTAGCAGGGGGGCCAGCACTTCCAATTGCTGGGCCACCGCAGCGATCTGCGAACCGATCACGGTCACCAGTACCACTGCCATCGCCGGCACGGGCAGCCAGGCCCAGCCGGCGCTCCAGATGCGTACCGCCGCGGAGCGTCTCGCACTCAGCTCGGTGGCGACGGCCAGCCCCAAGGGCGCGACGATCAGCAACAGGAAGGCCTCGGCGAAGGGACGGATAGCTATCACCGTGTCCACCTGCGTGCCGAGCATGAGCTTCAGATAAACCGGCAGCATCAGCAGCTGGAGCAGCAGCAGGAGGGGCGTGGCGGCCAGTACCAGCCGCGAGTCGCCTTTGCCCAGGTGGGTGAATACCACCACGTAGTCGATGCAGGGCGTCAGCAGAACCAGCAGGGCTCCGACCAGCAGGGCCTTGTTGGTCGACAGCGGCAGGGTCAGAAGCCAGACCAGCAGCGGCACCAGCACGAAGTTGGCCAGCAGCAAGGCGCCGACGAAGCGTCGGTTGGCGAAGGCTTGCTGAAGTTCAAGGAATGGAATCTGCATGAACATGGCATACATCAACACGGCAATCGCCGGCGTGATAGCCATTGCCGCCAGATCAGCCATATCTTCGGAGGTCAGACCTGCAGCAGCCGCGATGGCTACGGCGACGAAATACAAGCCTATCTGGTTATGCTCCAGCCAGTCTCGCAACATCCTCAATCCCCTCCTGTTTGTGGTGCAGGCATTCTCGCACCTTGAAAGGCGTTATTTCTGGGCTGAGGTGTTTTCAAGCGGCAAGAGACAATTCAGATAAAGCAGAAGATAGGCGTGACAGAGTTTTTGATCGATTACGGCCGCCACTCATCTGTCCGGATGAGCCATACCCTATCAGGACACTCAGGAAGCTGGCTCCCGTGCGTCTTGATAGGTGTCGTTTTCAGAAGACGACCGCACCATCTGACTGGATGTAACGCCTGGTGTGCATACGGCTCCTGACAGCCCAATATCAGGAGTCGTCTGCACCAATCTCGACTATGCTCAATACTCGTGTGCACCAAAGCGAGGTTTGGGCATGACATCAGACACTCCACCGATTGCCGCGCAAGGCGTGGCCACCCTGCCCGACGAGGCATGGGCGCAAGCCCGGCACCGGACGGAAATCATCGGGCCACTGGCAGCGCTTGAGGTGGTCGGGCATGAAGCCGCCGATGAGGCAGCCCAAGCGCTGGGCCTGTCCCGGCGACAGGTATATGTCCTGATCCGTCGCGCCCGGCAGGGTACTGGCCTGGTAACAGACCTGACGCCCGGCCGATCCGGCGGCGGCAAAGGCAAGGGGCGCTTGCCGGAACCGGTCGAGCGCATCATCCGCGAGCTGCTGCAAAAGCGCTTCCTGACCAAGCAGAAACGCAGCCTGGCGGCGTTCCACCGCGAAGTCGCGCAGGCGTGCAAAACCCAGAAGCTGCCGGTGCCGGCGCGCAACACCGTGGCCCAGCGGATTGCCGGACTACACCCGGCGAAAATAGCCCGCAGCCGGGGCGGGCAGGACGCTGCCCGTCCCTTGCAAGGCGCGGGTGGCATTCCGCCCGAAGTCACCATGCCGCTGGAACAGGTGCAGATCGACCACACCGTCATCGACCTGATCGTGGTCGACGAGCGCGACCGGCAACCGATTGGCCGCCCATATTTGACCCTCGCCATCGACGTGTTCACGCGCTGCGTACTCGGCATGGTGGTCACGCTGGAAGCGCCGTCCGCCGTCTCGGTCGGCCTATGCCTCGCGCATGCCGCCTGCGACAAGCGGCCCTGGCTGGAAGGGCTGAATGTGGAAATGGACTGGCCGATGAGCGGCAAGCCCAGGCTGCTCTATCTGGACAACGCGGCCGAGTTCAAAAGCGAAGCGCTGCGCCGTGGCTGCGAACAGCATGGCATCCGGCTGGACTATCGCCCACCAGGCCAGCCGCACTACGGCGGCATCGTGGAACGGATCATCGGCACGGCGATGCAGATGATCCACGACGAATTACCGGGGACGACCTTCTCCAATCCCGGCCAGCGCGGCGAGTACGATTCCGAGAAGATGGCCACCCTGACGCTGCGCGAGCTGGAGCGCTGGCTCGCGTTGGCGGTAGGCACCTATCACGGCTCCGTGCACAACGGCCTGCTCCAGCCGCCGGCCGCGCGCTGGGCCGAGGCCGTGGAGCGCGTTGGCGTCCCGGCCGTCGTTACCCGCCCCACCGCGTTTTTGGTCGATTTCCTGCCGGTGATCCGCCGCACCCTGACCCGCACCGGCTTTGTCATCGACCACATCCACTACTACGCCGACGCCCTCAAGCCGTGGATTGCCCGGCGCGAGCGCTTGCCCGCCTTCCTGATCCGGCGCGATCCGCGCGACATCAGCCGCATCTGGGTACTGGAACCGGAAGGTCAGCACTATCTGGAGATCCACTACCGCACCTTGTCCCATCCGGCCGTCACCCTCTGGGAACAACGCCAGGCGCTGGCCAAATTGCGTCAGCTCGGGCGCGAGCAGGTGGACGAGTCGGCGCTGTTCCGCATGATCGGGCAGATGCGCGAGATCGTGACCACCGCCCAGAAGGCCACGCGCAAGGCGCGGCGCGACGCTGATCGCCGCCAGCACCTCAAGACGTCGGAGCCACCGGCCAAGCCCATACCGCCGGATGTGGACATGGCTGACCCGCAGGCAGACAACCTGCCGCCGGCCAAACCGTTCGATCAGATCGAGGAGTGGTAGCCGTGGACGAATATCCCGTCATTGACCTGTCCCACCTGCTGCCAGCGGCACAGGGTTTGGCCAGGCTGCCGGCAGACGAGCGCATCCAGCGCATTCGCGCCGACCGCTGGATCGGCTACCCGCGCGCGGTCGAGGCGCTGAACCGGCTGGAAACTCTGTATGCGTGGCCGAACAAGCAACGCATGCCAAACCTGCTGCTGGTCGGCCCCACCAACAACGGCAAGTCGATGATCGTCGAGAAATTCCGGCGGGCGCACCCGGTCGGCACCGACGCTGACCAAGAACATATCCCGGTGCTGGTCGTGCAGATGCCGTCAGAGCCATCGGTGATCCGCTTCTATGTCGCGCTGCTGGCTGCGATGGGCGCGCCGCTGCGCCCGCGCCCACGGCTGCCGGAAATGGAGCAACTGACGCTGGCCCTGCTGCGCAAGGTCGGCGTGCGCATGCTGGTGATCGACGAACTGCACAATGTACTGGCTGGCAACAGCGTTAACCGGCGCGAGTTCCTCAACCTGCTGCGCTTCCTCGGCAACGAGCTGCGTATCCCCCTGGTCGGGGTCGGCACGCGCGAGGCGTACCTGGCCATCCGTTCGGACGATCAGTTGGAAAACCGCTTCGAGCCGATGCTGCTGCCGCCGTGGGAGGCCAATGAGGACTGCTGCTCGCTGCTGGCCAGCTTCGCGGCGTCACTCCCGCTACGGCGGCCATCCCCGATTGCCACGCTGGACATGGCCCGCTACCTGCTCACCCGGAGCGAAGGCACCATCGGCGAGCTTGCACATCTGCTGGTGGCGGCGGCCGTCGCCGCCGTGGAGAGTGGCGAGGAAGCGATCAACCACCGCACGCTCAGCATGGCCGACTACATCGGCCCCAGTGAGCGGCGGCGACAGTTCGAGCGGGAACTGATGTGAAGTCCGCGCCGCGCTGGCCGCTGCATCCGGCACCCAAGGAAGGCGAAGCCCTGTCCTCATGGCTCAACCGGGTCGCCGCCTGCTACCAGATGGACGTGCACGAGCTGCTGGCCCACGATCTTGGTCACAGCCAACTTGATGACCTGGATACCGCACCATCCTTGTCGTTGCTGACGGCGCTCTGCCAGCGCAGTGGCGTCGAGCTGGAGCGGTTGCGCAGCATGAGTCTTGCAGGCTGGGTGCCGTGGCTGCTCGACAGTCTCGACGATTCGGTACCAGCAGCCTTGGAAACCTATACATTCCAATGCGCGGTGCTCCTGCCCAAGCGCACCCGCAAGGTGCGGTCCATCACTCGCTGGCGTGCCTGGCTACCGAGCCAGACGATTCGCCGGGCGTGTCCGCAGTGTCTGAACGATCCAACGAATCAAGCTGTGCTACTCGTCTGGCAGCTCCCCTTGATGCTGAGCTGCCCGCAGCATGGCTGCTGGCTGGAGTCCTACTGGGGCATGCCCGGCCGGTATCTTCAGTGGGAAATCGCCGATGCTGCGCCGCGCCCTGCCGATGACGCAATCGCCTGCATGGACCGGCGCACCTGGCAGGCGCTGACGACGGGTTTTGTGGAGCTGCCGCGTCGGCGTGTCCACGCCGGCTTGTGGTTCCGGCTGCTGCGCACCCTGCTTGATGAGCTGAACACGCCGCTCTCGCACTGCGGCAGTTGCTCGGCGAGCATCCGCCATGTCTGGGAGCGCTGCGGCCATCCGCTGCGCGCCGGGCAGAGTCTGTGGCGTCCCTACGAGATTCTGGCCCCGGCGGTGCAGTGGCAGATGCTGGAGGCGGCGGCCACCGCCATCACGCTGATCGAGTCAAAGGCGCTGATCCCGCGCGGGGAACAGGCCGCGCTGTTTCAGACGGAGCCGCACACTGGTTTCACCAACGGCCTGCCGGCGAAGGTGCCGAAGCCGGAACCCATCAACCACTGGCAACGAGCAGCCCAGGCCATCGATGAGGCCATCATTGAAGCGCGACACAACCCGGAGACGGCCCGCTTGCTGTTCACACTGGCGTCCTACGGGCGACGCGACCCCGAATCCCTGGAACGTTTGCGCGCCACGTTCACCAAGGAGGGCATCCCGCCGGAGTTTTTGTCACATTACGAGCCTGAATGGCCGTTTGCAGGTCTTAGACTAAATGACGGGTTAAGTGACAGTTTTTGACGGCGAGAACTTTCTGGCTCACACTGTCACATAATCGAACGTATATGTGACAGGTACGACATGCTGATAGGCTACATGCGGGTATCGAAGGCGGACGGCTCCCAGGCTACCGATTTGCAGCGCGACGCGCTGATTGCCGCCGGGGTCGATCCAGTACATCTTTACGAGGACCAGGCATCCGGCATGCGCGAGGATCGGCCCGGCTTGACGAGCTGCCTGAAGGCGTTGCGAACTGGCGACACACTGGTCGTGTGGAAACTGGATCGGCTCGGACGCGACCTGCGACATCTCATCAACACCGTGCACGACCTGACTGGGCGCGGCATCGGCTTGAAGGTATTAACCGGGCACGGCGCGGCCATCGACACCACGACCGCCGCCGGCAAGCTGGTCTTTGGCATCTTCGCCGCCCTGGCCGAGTTCGAGCGCGAGTTGATCGCGGAGCGCACGATTGCCGGCCTAGCCTCGGCCCGCGCGCGCGGGCGGAAAGGCGGCCGGCCGTTCAAGATGACCGCCGCCAAGCTGCGGCTGGCGATGGCGGCAATGGGTCAGCCAGAGACCAAGGTCGGCGACCTGTGCCAGGAACTTGGCGTCACGCGGCAGACCCTGTATCGGCATGTTTCACCCAAGGGTGAGCTACGTCCAGATGGCGAGAAGCTACTCAGCCGAATTTGATGCCGGCATGAGGCAACGTAGCGACAGCGTGGTTTGTCTCAATGGGAAGCGCTCATGATCGATCTTTGAAGGCCCGCAGCAGTCGTGTCACAGACAGGACGAACAAACCGGTCAGCGTGAGGGCTGCGATACCCCAGTACTCTCCGATGAACGCGCCGGCCGTCGTGCCGGCCAGCACAATGGCGAGAATCGGCAAATGGCAGGGACAGGTGAGCACGGCCAGCGCGCCCCACAGGTAGCCGGTGATCGGTTTGTGCGTCTCGGACGGCAAGCGCTCGGGGCTGTTCATGGCAGACTCTCCGCGTGCTGTGCCGGCTCGGTCGGCATGGTGGCCAACTGCACCTCCAGATCGGCCAACGCTTCGCGCCGACGCTCGACGAACTGGCGCAGAACGGCAAGCTGCGCGGCCGCTTCATCGCCGTCCGCAGCATCCAGCGCCCGGCACAGCCGCGCCAGCGCGTCCAGGCCGATGCCCGCCTCGAAGGCCGCCCGCACGAAGCACAGCCGTTGCAAGGCGGCATCATCGAACAGGCCATAGCCGCCCGGGGTGCACGCCACCGGACGCAGCAATCCGCGCAGCAGGTAGTCGCGCACGATATGCACGCTCACCCCGGCATCAAGGGCCAGCCGGGACACGGTGTAGGCGCTCATTGAAAACCTCCTTTTTTTATCCAGCGCAGCAGGAAAGCTGCTTCACGTCCTTGTTGAAGGTCTGCGCCGCAAGCTTCAACCCCTCGACCATTGTCAGGTAGGGGAACAACTGGTCGGCCAGTTCCTGCACCGTCATGCGGTTGCGGATGGCGAGCACCGCCGTCTGGATCAGTTCGCCCGCTTCCGGGGCCACCGCCTGCACGCCGATGAGCCGTCCGCTACCTTCCTCGATGACCAGCTTGATGAAGCCGCGTGTGTCGAAGTTGGCAAGCGCTCGCGGAACGTTGTCGAGTGTCAGCGTGCGACTGTCGGTCTCGATGCCATCGTGGTGCGCTTCCGCCTCGCTGTAGCCCACGGTGGCGACTTGCGGGTCGGTGAACACCACTGCCGGCATCGCGGTCAGATTGAGGGCTGCGTCGCCGCCGGTCATGTTGATCGCGGCACGGGTGCCGGCGGCCGCTGCCACGTAGACGAACTGCGGCTGGTCGGTGCAGTCGCCGGCCGCGTAGATGTTCGGGTTGCTCGTGCGCATGCCTTGGTCGATAACGATGGCCCCTTGCGCATTGACAGTGACCCCCGCCGCGTCCAGCGCGAGGCTGCGCGTATTCGGTGCCCGACCGGTGGCAACCAGCAACTTGTCAGCGCGCAATTCACCGTGTCCGGTGGTCAGCACGAATTCGCCGTTCACATGGGCGACCTGGCTGGCTTGCGTGTGCTCCAGCACCTCGATGCCCTCGGCGCGGAAAGCGGCTGTCACGGCCTCGCCGATGGCCGGGTCTTCCCGGAAGAACAAGGTGCTGCGTGCCAGGATCGTGACCTGGCTGCCGAGCCGGGCAAAGGCTTGCGCCAGTTCCAACGCCACCACCGACGAACCGATCACGGCCAGGCGTGCGGGAATGGTGTCGCTGACAAGCGCTTCGGTGGAAGTCCAGTAGGGTGACTCTTTCAGGCCCGGAATCGGCGGCACGGCCGGACTGGCACCGGTGGCGACCAGGCAGCGGTCGAACGTTACCTCGCGCTCGCCACCCTCGTTCAAACGGACGACCAGGCTCTGGTCGTCCTTGAAACGCGCTTCACCGTGCAAAACGGTGATGGCTGGATTGCCGTCCAGGATGCCTTCGTATTTGGCGTGCCGCAGTTCATCGACACGGGCCTGCTGCTGGGCCAGCAGTTTGCTGCGGTCAATCGCAGGCACAGTTGCCGCAATACCGCCGTCGAACGGACTTTCCCGGCGCAGATGGGCAATATGGGCAGCGCGGATCATGATCTTGGACGGCACACAGCCGATATTGACGCAGGTGCCGCCGATGGTGCCGCGTTCGATCAGCGTGACCGTCGCGCCTTGCTCGACGGCCTTCAGCGCCGCCGCCATCGCGGCCCCGCCGCTGCCAATGATGGCGATATGCAAACCGGCGCCCTCAAGTGCATCACGGATTTTTGGTTCATCTTTGAAATCACCAACCCGGATCGAGCCTTGATAACCCAATGCGGCGATGGCGGCCAGCAGTTGGTTGTGGCTCACGGCGGTGTCTGCCATGACTTGCGCGCGGCTTTCTGGATAGGACACCACAGCGGCATTCACGCCGGGAATCTTTTCCAAAGCATCTTTGACATGGGTGGCGCAGGATGTGCAGGTCATGCCATTCACGGTGATTTCGGTCATTTTTTTACTCCATTGAATTTCGGGGTGCAGCAGGCATCGGCTTGGCGTTTTCGTTGGATGGCGTAGATGGTCAAGCCGATGAAAATCGCCAGCGCAGGCAGCAGCACATAGTCCAGATAGCCGGTCAGCGCGGACAAGCCGACCACACCGAGCAAAATGACCAGAACAGGGGTGAAGCAACACAGCGCCACGAGGGTTGTGCCAATGATGCTGACCCGCAGCAGTGTCTTCGGGTCTTTCATGATCAGTTCTTGACTGATGATGGGTAGCCCGCATCCTCGGTAGCCTTGGTCAGTTTCTGCACGCTGGTCTTGGCATCATCGAAGGTGACCACCGCTTCGCGCGTCTCGAAGGTCACGTCAACTTTACTGACGCCATCGACCTTGGAAATCGCCTTCTTGACAGTGATCGGACAGGCCGAGCAGGTCATGCCCGGTACGGACAGCGTAACGGTCTGGGTGGCGGCCCACACGGGGGCAACAACGGCAGCGAGGGCAAGGGCGGAAAGCAGCTTTTTCATGGTGAACTCCTGTGATCAATAGAAAAATGGCACGACGTAGGGAAATCCGAGCGCGACCAAAACCAGCACGGCCACGCCCCAGAAAATGAGCTTGTAAGTAGCTCGCACTTGGGGAATCGCGCAAACCTCACCCGGTTTGCAGGCGGCTGACGGCCGGTAGATGCGCCGCCAGGCGAAGAACAACGCCACCAGCGCCACGCCGATAAAGATGGGGCGATAGGGTTCCAACACCGTCAAGTTGCCGATCCAAGCGCCGCTGAACCCCAAGGCGATCAGAACCAGCGGCCCGAGGCAGCAAGCCGAGGCGAGGATGGCGGCCAGCCCGCCAGTGAAGAGCGCGCCGCGCCCGTTTTGAGGTTCAGACATACGTTTGTCCTTTCGAATCTGAATTGGATAGCTTAAGCTTACTTCCGTAGTTATGTACGGAGTCAAGCGATATGGAAAACAATTTGGAGAACCTGACCATTGGCGTTTTCGCCAGGACGGCCGGGGTCAATGTGGAGACCATCCGGTTCTATCAGCGCAAGGGCTTGCTCCCGGAACCGGACAAGCCTTACGGCAGCATTCGCCGCTATGGCGAGACGGATGTAACGCGGGTGCGCTTCGTGAAATCAGCCCAGCGGTTGGGCTTCAGCCTGGATGAGATCGCCGAGCTGCTGCGGCTGGAGGATGGCACCCATTGCGAGGAAGCCAGCAGCCTGGCCGAGCACAAGCTCAAGGACGTGCGCGAGAGGATGGCTGACCTGGCGCGCATGGAGGCCGTGCTGTCTGATTTGGTGTGCGCCTGCCATGCGCGGAAGGGGAACGTTTCCTGCCCGCTGATTGCGTCACTGCAAGGGAAGAAAGAACCGCGCAGTGCGGACGCGGTGTAGCCCGAGGGAACTACGCCTTAGCGTGCTTTATTTTCCGTTTTCTGAGGCGACTCCAACGTCAGAAAAGACCGTGCGGTCGACTTTTGATATTTCGTGCTGTCGCCTTCTGAAAGTGACAATAGGGTCGTTTTCTACATTGTTTGACATGTGTCTGGCAGCTCTATAGGGTTCATCCATACACAATCACCCTGGAGGCTGTATGCACGGACAGCGGATCGGCTACATCCGGGTCAGCACCCTCGACCAAAACCCGGATCGCCAGCTCGAAGGCGCCCAGGTGAGCAAGGTGTTCACCGACAAGGCCTCCGGCAAGGACACCCAGCGTCCCCAGCTCGACGCGCTGCTCGGCTACGTCCGCGATGGCGACACCCTGGTGGTGCACAGCATGGATCGCCTCGCCCGTAATCTGGACGATCTGCGTCGCTTGGTGCAGCAGCTCACCGGCCGCGGCGTGCGGATCGAGTTCGTGAAGGAGGGGCTGACCTTTACCGGCGAAGACTCGCCAATGGCCAACCTGCTGCTGTCGGTGATGGGGGCCTTCGCCGAGTTCGAGCGCGAGCTGATCCGCGAGCGGCAACGCGAAGGAATCGCTCTGGCCAAGCAGCGCGGCGCCTACCGCGGCCGAAAGCCAGCCTTGAACAGCAAGCAGGTCGCCGAGCTGCGCCGTCGCGCCGAAGCTCGCGAGCCGAAGGCTGCCCTGGCCCGCGAGTTCGGCATCAGCCGGGCCACCCTCTACGAATACCTGCGCGCCGGCGAGTAGCCGGCCGTTTCCGATTTGATTTCGTTACAAAACCAAAGGAGTGAACATGTCCAAACTGGCCGAATTTCGCCGTGCCGAGCGTGAACTGCAGAAACAGATGGCTCTGCTGGAGCAACTGCAGGCCGACGCCAGTCTGCAGCGCGAAATGAAGTTCGAAGAGAAGCTGAAGGCGCTGATGGCGGACTACGGTATGGGGCTGGCGAAGGTTGTCGCCATCCTCAATCCGCAGCCGGTCGAGCTTGAGCCGGTCGCGTCGGAGGTCGTGAAGCAGCGCCGTCCTCGCCAGGTGAAGGTCTATGTCCAGCCCGTCACTGGCAAGCGCATCGAAACCAAGAGCGGGAACCATGCCCTGCTCAAGGCCTGGAAGGCGGAGTTCGGGGCTGAGGTCGTCGAGGGGTGGCGGCAGGACTGATGGTGAGTCTTGGTGGGTAAACTAATGGGTCTACCTACCAAGGCAATTGCTGAGTATCTGACTGCACACCTAGGCTGAGCTCTGTGCGGCTGACTTGGGGGGAGCCTCCCTCTGGCTGAGTTCAGTGCGAATACGGGAGAAAAGCTCATCCAGCGTGAGCTTCTCATCCATGAGCAGGTAGCAGTCAGCAAGGATCGTCAGGGGATGCACGTCCATGGCAGAGGCTATAGCGTCGAGCTTTTCAAGTGTCGGCCTTTTGGCGCCGCCCTCCAGCATGCTCAGGTAGGTCTGGCTGCTGACGCCTGCCAGGTCCTCTTGGCTGAGCTGCTTGGATTTCCTTGCCCTTCTCAGGGCCATGCCGAGCGCCGTCTTCAGCTCCATCTTTTTCATCATCCCCGGAAAAGAGATGATGAAGCCGTCTTGAACGTCGGATCGCCATTAACTATAGTTAATATTTTTGCAGGAAAAGCTATGTTCATGACGTATCGACACGCGGAGCTGCCTTTGGGCACGCTTTTTGGTGACACCCGCGTGCAGCATTGGCAGTTCGTCGAGCAAGACGTCCACTGGCCGTGGTTTTACATAGAGTTCATACGGGAAGTGGGTGACGACAGGATAAGCAGCATGCTGATGATTCCGTCGGTGCCAGCGCTTCAGCGCTTGCTCGACGAGCAAGACGATTGCTCTTGGTTGGCACAGGCATTGCTGGTCACGCCTGCTCATTTGAATGGCAGTCAGCGCTGGATGATGGAGCCGGTGGAAGAGGTGAATGTGGCTTTGGATGAGGACAGCCAGCTGGGGTATGTTTTTAAGGTTGAGGGTGGGCACTGCTACAGTACCCACCCTAGCGCGCAAAGAAACAATTTGCGGACCTCTCATACTATTTTCTCAGCGGACAAGCACCTGCGCAGATAATTGTGGGATCACGGGGTTGTCATGGAAGAGTTCCGTCATCAGGTCGAGAAGATTGATCGCTCGGCAGCCGAGCAGAGCAGATTTCTTGATCATTGCATCGCGCACGGTCGAGAGCTGACCATTTTTCTTGAGTCAGGTGTGCAGTTCATCGGTGTGGTGCGATCCCATGATCGGAAGTCTCTCTTGCTTGGCGGTCGCAGTCGGAACAAGGAGCCTCGGATGATCTTTAAAAGCAGCATCGCATACATTCGAGCTGCCGAGGATCTCGATCTTTTTCTGCGCTACAGGGGGATGGGAACCGCTCTGCAGAGAAGGCGGAAGCGTCGTATTGCAATCGTCAAGCCATCTAGGTCAGTGGGTTAAGTTTTTTCTCAGTCACAGCCTGAGGAAATCCGGTATTGATCTGGTGAGGGCGGTGCTAGGTGTGTCGATGGATCAGGTAATGGTTGATATCCTGCTGCGGAGCTTTGATGGTCATGTAACCTGTCGGCGATATCTATTCTGTCTTCAGGCTGCGAAATAATAGATCCAACAGGGTGCTGTCCCAGCAGTTGTTGTGCTGATTCATGCTCTGCTCCATCCGCTAGCGGCACGGCTGCTGCCAGCTCAGGTGGCTGCAATATTGGCTGCCTATCTGAGATGAGCATCACCTGTTACGGCGCGTAGAGCGCATTGATCGCCAGCTCCTTATCAGGCTTGGCGGAGAGCGCCCAGTCGACAGCTCGGCGAGCGTTTAAACCCCAAAGTACCGCCAGCTAATGCCACCGGGCTTGCGTCTATACTTTGGTGGAGTCGCTACATCACGCCTGATTTGGTAGCGCGACATCAGGCTAGAATTCAGCAGGTTCGAAATATAGAGGCGCGCGACTGTGGCCTGCTTGTTATCGCAGGCCCTGTTGCTTTTTGATGAGGCACGCCTCAAGCATCATGCCCATGATGCTGCAGCTGCCAGAAGCAGCACGGTTTTCACTGAAAAGTTGGTTGATTTGGCTTCACCCACTTTCAGGGAAACCCGGCGGTTGCAGGAACTGAGTGCAACACGGTTATTGGAGTGAAGCAGGTGCCTCATGATGCTTGGCCATCAGCTCAGTCATGACCTCGATGGGGCACTTGAAGCCGAAGCGCTTGCGCGGTCGGATGTTCAGTTCGTAGGCAATCGCATCCAGTTGCTCCTGGCTGTATCCCGACAGATCCGTACCCTTGGGCAGGTACTGCCGGATCAGTCCATTGATGTTTTCGTTGCTACCGCGCTGCCAGGGGCTGTGCGGGTCGCAGAAGTAGATCGCCACGCCGGTCTTCTGGGTGATCTCCGCATGGCGTGCCATCTCCCGTCCCTGGTCGTAGGTCATGCTCTTGCGCGCCGCCAGCGGCATGCGATTCAGCGCCG
>NZ_CAJGBM010000025.1:0-36639 GCF_904426495.1 Pseudomonas sp. OF001
TGTTCGGGGGAAACCAGATCGGCGATCAACTCCCGCGGCGTCTGGGAGTTCGTAGCGCTTTGCCATGCGGGCCTCCAGCCTGTCATGGCGCCAATTCTACCCGTTCAGACTTTTCGTACAGAACCTAAGAAGCAATGGCAATAGAGCCCTTGCACCGCACTTTGCCTCATCTGAACGACTTACCGGAGCATATGCGTGCCCCATCCCCCATCTGAAACTCAGCACCTTGGCTTGCTGCTCAGTACGACATGGCATCATGTAGACTGCCCAGCAGTTAAGTGGGCGAAAGTTAAAATTTGAACCAGCTGAAATCGACACACCGATAGCAGTGAGTTCCGCTTGAAGCAGGAAATACCGCGCATGTCATAGGCGATCAATCGTGTCACCAAGTACACGCATGTCGCGTTCTTTGATGCTGCGACAAAACGGAACAGAGCGGCATTTCTCTATGAGGTGGTGACGGCATCCCCGCCGGTACACCACTCGCATACTCCTCACGTGCATCGGTGTTGGGTTCACATAGCAGACACGGTATCGAAGCGGCCTGACCAATCTTTTTAGTCGCACAGTTTTGAACGCGTCGACCAAGAGCACGTCATCGAACACGCTCACAAAGCCCTGTCACCCGTGGACCAACGGACAGGCCGAGCGCATGAAGAGAACCGTGAACGAGGCCACCATCAAATCGTTCCATTACCCGTGTTTTGATGCGCTGGAGACTCATGTGATGACCATTGTCACGACATGCAAACTTGCCAAGCAACTGAGGGCTCTACGGTAGCGTACCCCGCTCAAAACGATCAGGGATGCCCGGAATCGAGCACCGGACCGTTTCGAGCTTGGCCCGCACAACCGCTCCCCAGGGCTATACGCCTAGGGCCCCACAGAAAATAGTACATCTTCAGCAGGGGTTCTAATACACCTACGGCAAGAAGATGCTGCGCGAGATCGACAGCCGCGTGCGCTTCCTGCGCAAGCGCCTGGAGAACCTCAAGGTGGTCGACCAGCGTCCGGCCGACCCGGGCAGGGTCTACTTCGGCGCCTGGGTGACTCTCGAGGACGAGGACGGCGAGACCGCACGCTACCGCATCGTCGGCCCCGACGAGCTCGACCTGCGGCAGAACCTGATCAGCATCGACTCGCCGCTGGCCCGCGCCCTGGTCGGCAAGGGCCTCGACGCCGAGGTGACGGTGCACACGCCGACCGGCGAGCGCACCTGGTACGTGGTGGAGATCGACTATCCCTGAGCCTCAGGGCTCCAGTCGATAACGCTCGCGGCTGTAGGCCAGGTGGTACTTGTTGACGCTGGCGACGTAGCTGACCACACCCATGCCCAGACGCTCGGCGGCCACGCGCTCGACCTGGAAGAACCACTGGTTGGGATTGAGGCCCCGCCGCCGGGCCTCGGCGCGCAGGCTCTGCACCCGCTGCGGGCCGAGGTTGTAGGCGGCCAGGGTGAAGGCCAGGCGCTCGCGCTCGTTGAGCTGGGCGCCGGCGAAGTAGCGGCGGCGCAGCATCGCCAGATAGCGAGCGCCCGCCTGCACGTTGCCGTCGAGGCTGGCGATGTTGCCCACGCCGACGCTGCGCGCGGTGGCCGGGGTGATCTGCAGCAGGCCGCTGGCGCCACCGGCACCGCGCGCGCGCGGATTCAGGGTCGACTCCTTGTAGGCCAGCGCCGCCAGCAGCAGCCAGTCCAGCGACTGCGCCTGGGCATGGCGCATCAGGGTCGGGCGCACCCGCGCCAGGCGCTGGCGCTCGGTACGCCCGAGTGGCTGGTGCACCTTGTAGGAGCGCCGGTAGACGCGCTGGAAGGTCGCGTCCTGGTCGGCCGGCGCGCGGTAGTCGCGCAGGAAACGATCGATGCTGGCGCGCAGGTTGGGCGCCTGGCGGTGCACGTACCAGCTCAGTTCGCCCCTGCCCAGCACCAGGTGGCGGTCGATGCGCAGCTTGGGCAGCACCTTGGCCCAGCGTTCGGCAATCGGCAGCTCCACCGCGGTCATCGGCAGGATGCCGGCGTGCACCATCTCCAGAACGTCTTCCACCGCCAGGGTGGGGTCCTGCCAGTCGGCGACGATCGGCGTCTTCAGCCCACCGTTGAGCTTCTGCAAGGCCTCGCGGACGGCGCTGCCGGCCGGCAGCGCCAGACTGCGCCCGGCGAGCTGCTCGACCCGCTGGTAGCGGCGGTTGCCCTGGCGCGACACCACTACCAGCGCCACCTCGCGCCGGGTCGGCGCACTGGCGCGCACCGCCATGCCGGGGCGCGGCGCCAGCAGCTCACCGGGCGCCACCAGGTCGCCCTCGCCGCGCAGCAGCGCCGCCAGCAGTTGCTCCTTGGGCAGCGGGATCAGCTTCAGGCGCACCTCGCGCCCGTCGCGGGCTCCGCGGTTGAGGTACTGCTCGAAGGCGCGCAGGCGTCGGTACTCGACGCCGATCGGCTCGCCGCGCACCTCGCCGGAACTGTGCCGGCTCTGGTTGACCAGCACGCGCAGCTGCCCGCTGGCACGCACGGCCGCCAGGTCGCGGGCCGTCGCGCCCGCCTCCCAGCGCTCCGGCGGGCCGGCCAGACGTGCACTGGCGCCCGGTGGCCACAGCGCCAGCAGGATCATCAGCAGCGCCAGGCAGGCGGCCAGGCGGCTGCCGGCAACGTCCGTCTTGCGGTTAAATAGGCTGTTTTTCGTCAATCTCGAATTCCCTTCGGGGGCATTCGGCCAGGATACGGGGCCTGCACCATGCAACTGATCGACATCGGCGTCAATCTGACCCACGCCTCATTCGCCCGCGAGCGCGAGGCGTTCCTGCAGCGCGCGCAGGCTGCCGGGGTGTGCCAGATGGTGCTCACCGGGACCTCGCCGGAGGACAGCGAGGCCGCCCTGGCGCTGTGCCGCGAGTTCGACCCCGAGGGACGGCGGCTGTTCTGCACCGCCGGTCTGCACCCGCACGAAGCCAGCCAGTGGAGCGCCGACAGCGCCCGCCGCCTGCGCGACCTGCTGGGCGAGGCGCCGGTGCGCGCGGTGGGGGAATGCGGGCTGGACTTCAACCGCGACTTCTCGCCGCGCCCCGCACAGGAGCGGGCGCTGGAGGAGCAGCTGGCGCTGGCCTGCGAGCTGGGCAGGCCGGTGTTCCTGCACGAGCGCGAGGCCAGCGAGCGCCTGCTGGCGATCCTGCGTCACTACCGCGACCGTCTGCCGGCGGCGGTGGTGCACTGCTTCACCGGCGAGAAACGCGCACTCTATGCCTATCTCGACCTCGACCTGCACATCGGCATCACCGGCTGGATCTGCGACGAACGCCGCGGCACCCACCTGCACGAACTGGTGCGCGAGATCCCCTCCGACCGCCTGATGCTGGAGAGCGATGCCCCCTACCTGCTGCCGCGCACCCTGCGCCCGCGACCGAAGCACGGCCACAACGAGCCGGCGTTCCTGGTCGCGGTGCTCGAGGAAGTGGCCCGCCATCGCGGCGAGACGCCCGAGCAGCTGGCAGCACGCAGCACCGCCTGTGCACGTGCCTTCTTCGGCCTGCCGCAGCTCTGAGCGCCGGGCTCAGATGCCGCGTACCAGGCGCTGCTGCAACTGCAGCAGCGCCGCGTCGGACTCCACCTCGGCCGCTGCCAGCTCGCGCTGCCAGTGGGCGAGGCAGGGCCGCAGATCCTCTTCCGCCTCGGCGCGCCGGCACCACTGCAGGCGGTCGTGCCAGTCGCCCAGCGCCGCCTGCGCGGCCTTGAGCGCATCGACCGGCACCGCCAGCTGCTGCGGCCAGGCCTCGGCGGCATAGCGCACGCGCTTGACCAGCAGGCGCAGGCGATGACGGTCGTGGGCCGGATCGAGCAGGGCGATCTGCAGACGCTGGCGCTGGCGCAGCAGGCGGCGGTGGACCTTCTTCTGCCCGCGCCTGAGCAGCCCTTCGCGGTCGGCCTCGCGCAGCAGCCCCGGCCACTGCCCGAGGGCGTGCTGCAGATGGCTCAGCGCCGGTGCGGCGAGCAGGCGCGGATAGCCCCTGGCGAGCGCCCGGCGCCGGCGCTCGGCCGCCGCCACCTGGCCGGTCCGCTCCAACTCGGCGGCCAGCACCTCCAGATCGCGCAGCGGGCTGCTGAGACGCCCGACCTCGGCGCTGACCGCCTCCAGAGTCTCGACGCCCGGCAGGCCACGCAGCGGGCGCAGCAGGCTGCGCAGCCGGCGCACGACGATCCGCAGGTCGTGCAGCGCCTCGCTGTCGGTGCACGCCGCCAGCCGCGCCCCGGTAGCCACAAGCGCCACGTCGAGGGCAATGAAGCGCGCGATCAGCCGATTGACCTGGGCCGTCATGGACTTTCCTCCCGCAGCAATTGAGCGCTCTCAGATGGGCGAGCATAGCAGTTGTCCGGCGGCTGCCCGCCCGCGCCGTCCAGGGGGCGCAGCGGCGCATCCCGCCAGAGATGCGGCAGCCTGCGGCGCAGCCGGCGCAGGGCGCGACGCAGGGCCCCGGGGTCGGGGCTGGCGTCGGCATAGCGCTGCTGGGCGAAACGGCGGGCGAAGGCGTGGATTTCCTCGGCCTGGGCGGGCAGCGCCCGGGCGGCGCGTTCGGCGAAGGCCAGCGGCCCCTCCCCCGCCTGGCGACGCAGGCCGTGGCGCGCCAGCAGGCGCTCGAAGCGCTGGTAGAGACGCAGCAGGGGATCGTGCTCGCGTTGCCACGGCTTGAGCAGCAACAACGCCAGGGCGCCCAGCAGCAGCGCCGCACTGGCGACCAGCAGCAGGCCCAGACGGCGGCCATCGACCTGGCCGAACCAGTCCCTGAGCAGCGCCAGCTGCGCCTCGCCCTGGTAACCGAGCACCTGACGCTGCCAGGCGTAGTTGAGGCTGTCCCACGACAGGCGCAGGCTGTTGAGCCATTCGACGTGGCGGTAGCGCAGCGGCGACAGTGCCGTGCCGGCGCGGAAGGCATCCTCGGCAGGCAGCGCCTGCTCCAGGCCCTGCTCGATGCGCTCGGGCGCGACCTGGAAGGTGGGATCGACACTCACCCAGCCGCGTCCGGGCAGCCAGTACTCGACCCAGGCGTGGGCGTCGAACTGGCGCACCATCACGTAGTTGCCGTCCGGGTTGTACTCGCCGCCCTGGTAGCCGGCCACCACCCGCGCCGGGACGCCGGCGGCGCGCAGCACGAAGGTCATCGCCCCGGCGTAGTGGGCGCAGAAGCCGCGCCGGCTGTCGAACAGGAAGTGGTCCACCGTGTCGGCACCGGCCAGCGGCGGCTTGAGGGTGTAGAAGAAGCGTTCGCGGGCGAAGTGGGCCAGCAGCGCGTCCACCAGCGCCTGTGGCTGCGCATGTCGCTGGCGCAGCTGCGCCGCCCAGCGCCGCGCCCGCGGATTGCCGTCCTCCGGCAGCTGCAGGGCGACACCGAGGCGCGGGCTGGCCTGCGGCTCGCGCAGCGCCTGCGGCCAGGAGGTCACCCGGTACAGCAGGTTCTGCTCCACCGGGCGGCGGCGCTGCAGGCGGAAGTCGCCCATCAGGCGGGTCTGCTCCAGCTCGGTGCGCGCGGTGTCGAGGGCGAACAGCCAGGACTGGCCGCTCGCCTGCATGACGATGCTGTAGGACAGCGACGGTCCCTCGGCGCGCCAGGCCGGCTCGGCGCGCGGCGGCTCGGGCAGCTGCGACCAGCGCCGGCCGTCGAAGTGCTCGAAGGTCAGCGCGCGCCAGTACAGCTCGCTGCGCGGCGGCGGCGAGCCGTCGAAACTGGCGCGGAAGGCCAGCTCGGAGGACTGGCTGAGTTCGGCGATGTCGCCCGGCGTCATGCTCTCGGCCAGTCCGCGGCCGCCGCCCTCGCCCGCCATCGGCACCGACCACAGCGGCCCCAGACGCGGGAACAGCACGAACAGCACCAGCATCAGCGGCACCGCCTGCAGCAGCAGGCTGGCGGCCAGGCGCAGGGTCGGCCAGGGTTTCTCGCCCAGGCCGCTGTGCTGCAGGCCGATCAGCGCAGCCAGCAGCGCGATGACCGGCAGCAGGCTGTACAGCGCCGCCGGCAGGCTGTCGTCGAACAGGTAGCTGGTCAGCACCACGAAGAAGCCGAGGAACACCAGCACCAGGGCGTCGCGGCGGGTCTTCAGCTCCACCAGCTTGAGCAGGAAGGTGGACACCAGCAGCGCCACCCCGGCGTCCAGGCCGATCAGCGAACCGCGCGAGGCATACACGCCGACGGCCGCCGCCAGCAGCATGAAGCCCTTGGTCAGCGCACCCGGATAGGTGGTGCGCATGCGGAACACCTGGATGCGCCAGGTGGCGCACACCAGCCACAGGCCGGCGATCCACACCGGCAGGTGGCCCAGGTGCGGCAGGATCACCAGGGCCTGGGCCACCAGCAGCCAGAGCAGGCTGACGCGCGGAATCGCCGGGGAGGCCTTGCGGGCGCGCCACCAGCTCATGGCCGCGCCTCCCCCGGCCGTGCCGGCTGGCCGAACAGCGCCAGCTCGCGCAGGCACAGCTCGCGCTGCGCGGCGCCACTGGCCGGCGCCAGGCTCACCCCGGGCAGGCGCAGGCCGAAGGGCGCGTCATGGCGGGCCAGTTGCACCACCCAGTGGCAGAGCAGCGACAGGCGCGTCTCGCGGTCGCCGCCCAGGCTGTCGAAGTCCAGCCACAGGTCGTGGCCGTGCTGCTCGGCGAACTCCTTGACCAGCAGGCCCTGGCCGCGCGACCAGGCCTTCCAGTGCAGGCGCCGGCGCGAGTCGCCGCTCTGCCAGGGGCGCAGGCCCTCGAAGTCGTCGACACCGCTGCGCTGCGCCGTCGTGCCCGGCTCCTCGTCGTCCTCGCCGGCGCCGCCGGCTGGCGGCAGTTCGCCGGGCAACGGACGCGGATAGACCAGCGCCGTCAGATCGAGGTCGACCCAGCTCCAGGCCACCAGCAAGCCGAGGGGAAAGCGGCTTTCCACCCGCAGGCGCGGCGCACGCAGCCAGCCGCGGCGCTCGGCGAGCCGGAACAGCTCCAGTTCGACGCTGCCGTCAGGTTCGACGTCCACCTGCTGCAGGGGCGCGGGCGGCCAGCCGAGAGCGATGCCGCGGTGGGCGCGGCCGCTGCTCTGCAGGCGCAGGCGGAAACCGGCCTGCTCGCCGGCGAACACCGGCGGCGCCTCGCCGGCGCTCAGCTGCAGGCCGGCGAGGTTGCGCCAGGTATGCAGGATGGTGACCAGCCCCACCGACAGCAGCAGGAAGGTCAGCCCGTAGGCCAGGCTGTTCTGGTAGTTGATCGCCGCCAGCAGCATCAGCAGCAGCGCCACGGCGAACACCAGGCCCTGGGTCGTGGGCAGGATGAAGATGCGCCGCTGATCCAGGCGCACCTCGCGGGCCGGCGGGATGCGCCGCTCCAGCCAGTGGTCGAGGCGCCGGGCGAACAGGCGGGCCGGCATCAGAGCGGCGTCACTTCACGCAGCAGCCACTGCACCAGGGCGCCGCCGCCATGCCCGGCCGGATCGGCGGCGTCGCGCAGGCGGTGGCCGGCCACCGCCGGCAGCACCGCCTGCACGTCCTCGGGGATCACGTAGTCGCGTCCGGCCAGCATGGCCCAGGCGCGCGCCGCGGCGAGCAGCGCCAGGCTGCCGCGCGGCGACAGGCCGAGGGCGAAGGCCGGCTGGCTGCGGGTCGCCTCGACCAGGCGCAGCACGTAGTCGATCACCGCCTCGCTGGCGTGGATGCCCGGCACCTCGGCCTGGATGCGCGCCAGCGCGGCGTGGTCGAGGACCGGCTCCAGCCGAGGCAGCAGGTCGCGGCGCGCCTCGCCCAGCAGCAGGGCCTTCTCGGCGGCGCGCGCCGGATAGCCGAGCGACACGCGCATCAGGAAGCGGTCGAGCTGCGATTCGGGCAGGGCGAAGGTGCCGCCCTGGCTCACCGGGTTCTGCGTGGCGATGACGAAGAACGGCTCGGGCAGCGGCCGGGTGGCGCCCTCGATGGTCACCTGGCGCTCCTCCATGGCCTCGAGCAGCGCGCTCTGGCTCTTCGGCGTGGCGCGGTTGATCTCGTCGGCCAGCACCAGCTCGGCGAAGATCGGTCCCGGATGGAAGGTGAACTGCCCGGTTTCGCGGTTGAACACCGAAGTGCCGAGGATGTCGCCGGGCAGCAGGTCGGAGGTGAACTGGATGCGCTGGTAACTGAGGCCCAGAACCCGGGCCAGCGCGTGGCTCAGGGTGGTCTTGCCCATCCCCGGCAGGTCCTCCAGCAGCAGGTGGCCACGGGCCAGCAGACAGGCCAGAGCCAGGCGCACCTGCCGATCCTTGCCGAGCAGCACCTGATTGACCGCAGCCAGGCAGCTTTCCAGTTGGGTGCGCATGCGCGTTCTCCCTTCGCGTAAAGCCTTGATCGTACTGGGCATATGCCGCGAGGCAAAGCGCCGCGACGGAGAATTGCCAGACCGTGCACGCCCCCGGCGCCGTGCCGGTGCAGCCAACCCGGCGGCGGGGCTGAGCGGGCGGCAATGCCCCCGATTTCATTGCGGGATATTACAGCACCGCAAACCGCTTGAACCGGGGGCTGCAGGGCGCTGTCCCGCTTTCGTCACATGCCGCGGGCAGGCTCGGAGCGCCCCCATGCGTGGACCGGACGCGCCGCCCTGGGTTAAGGTCGGGCCGCGGTTCGTCCGCCTCGACGGCCGCACAGGGCATTGAACGCGCAGTTATTTTCCCCGGGAGAAGGCGTATTCGGACAACAACAACCAGACACTCGAGGATGTGGAAATTGAAGGTTGGCTTGATTGGTTTCGGGCGTACGGGCAAGTCCGTCGCCTCCGTGCTGCTGCACAGCAGCGACACCACCCTGGAGTGGGTGATCCGCGGTTCGGCGAATCCGGAGAGACGCTCCGCCGCACAGTACCTGGACATCGACACCGACAACCCGGCGATGATCTTCGGCCATGACGAGATCGCCATGCGCGATCTGCTCGACCGCCAGCCAGTCGACGTGATCATCGACTTCTCCGGCCACGACGGCCTCGACCTCTATGCAGAAGAGGCGCGCGCACGCGGCATCGCGGTGATCAGCGCCATATCCCAGTACCCCGAGGAGCGCGTCACGCAGCTGCGCACGCTGGGCGAACACACCCGCGTGCTGTGGTCGCCGAACATCACCCTCGGCATCAATTTCCTGATCCTCGCGGCGAAGATCCTCAAGCAGATCGCCCCCGAGGCCGACATCGAGATCATCGAGGAGCACTTCGCCGCCAAGCCGGAGACCTCCGGCACCGCCAGGGTGATCGCCGAGACCCTCGACAAGTCGGCCGAGGACATCAAGTCGATCCGCGCCGGCGGCATCGTCGGCCGTCACGAGATCCTCTTCGGCTTCCCCTATCAGACCGTGCGCCTGAGCCACGAGTCGATCGCCCGCGAGGCCTTCGGCAACGGCGTGCTGTTCGCCGCCCGCAACCTGCTCAGCCGCGAACGCGGCTTCTACAGCATGCAGGACCTGCTGGAGCCCTATGTCCGCGAGCAGGTCGCCAACGGCTGAAGCACGTACAATCCAGAGGTAGCGGCCCCCGGTCGCGTCACCCGGGCGGCGAGCACAAGGAGACGGTCATGCCGGCAACGCCACAGGACTGGCACGCGCAGAGCCCCGAGCAGTGCCTGCAGCAGCTGGACAGCCGCAGCAGCGGCCTGAGCGCCGCGGAAGCCGCCAGGCGCCTGGCCGCGCACGGCCCCAACCGCCTGCCGGAAGTGCGCGGCCCGGGCTGGCTGCAACGCCTGCTGCGCCAGTTCCACAACCTGCTGATCTACGTGCTGCTGGGCTCCGCCGTGCTGGTGGGCCTGCTCGGCGAGTGGCTGGACTGCCTGGTGATCGTCGGCGTGGTGCTGATCAACGCCCTGGTCGGCTTCATCCAGGAGGGCAAGGCGGAACAGGCCATGCGCTCGATCCGCCAGTTGCTCACCCTCGACAGCCGCACCCGCCGCGGTGGCCTGAGCGCCCTGCTGCCGGCCGAGCAGCTGGTGCCCGGCGACATCGTCCTGCTCGAGGCCGGCGACCGCGTGCCGGCCGACCTGCGCCTGCTCGAGTGCCGCGACCTGCGCATCGACGAGGCGATGCTCACCGGCGAATCGCTGCCGGCCAGCAAGCAGGTGGCCGCGGTCGAGGCCGCCGCCAGTCTCGGCGACCGCAGCTGCCTGGCCTTCTCCGGCACCCTGGTCAGCGCCGGCAACGGTTGCGGCGTGGTGGTGGCCACCGGCGGCGACACCGAGCTCGGCCACATCAGCCACCTGCTCGGCAGCGTGGAGAGCCTGCGTACCCCGCTGCTCGACGACATGCAGCGCTTCGCCCGCCAGCTCACCCTGATCATCCTGCTGCTCGCCGGCTTCACCTTCCTCGTCGGCGTGTTCCTGCGCGGCTACTCCGGCGACGAGATGCTGATGGCCGCCGTGGGCCTGGCGGTGGCGGCGATTCCCGAGGGCCTGCCGGCGGTGCTGACCATCGTCCTCGCCCTCGGCGTGCAGCGCATGGCCCGCCAGCGGGCGATCGTCCGCCGCCTGCCGGCGGTGGAGAGCCTCGGTGCGGTGACGGTGATCTGCTCGGACAAGACCGGCACCCTGACCCGCAACGAGATGACCGTGCAGCAGGTGTTCACCGCCGCGCACAGCTACGCCATCCAGGGCGTCGGCTACGAACCCAGCGGCAACCTCACCCGCGAGGGGCTGGTCATCGAACCGCACCAGGCGCCCGACCTGCTGGAGCTGGCCCGCGCCGGCCTGCTGGCCAACGGCGCCAGCCTGCACCAGGGCAGCGAGGGCTGGCACATCAGCGGCGATCCCACCGAGGCCGCACTGCTGACCCTCGCCGGCAAGCTCGGCCTCAGTGACGGCGCGGAACTGGCGCGCCTGCCGCGGGTCGACGCCATTCCCTTCAGCCCCGAACTGCGCTGCACCGCCAGCCTGCACCACGACCATGCCGGCCACGGGCTGATCTACCTGTTCGGCGCACCGGAGCGGCTGCTCGAGCTGTGCAACCGCCAGTGGCACGACGGCAGCGCCGAACCGCTCGACCCGCGGGCCTGGCATGCCCGCATCGAGCAGGGCGCCGCCCACGGCCTGCGCATGATCGGTCTGGCCATGCGCCCGCTGGCGGCGCCGCGGAGCGAGCTGGACTACGCCGACCTGCAAGGCGACTTCATCCTCCTCGGCCTGGTCGGCATGCTCGACCCGCCGCGTGCCGAGGCCATCGCCGCCATCGCCGAGTGCCGCAGCGCGGGCATCGCGGTGAAGATGATCACCGGCGACCATGCCGCGACCGCCGCGGCCATCGCCTCGCGCCTGGGGCTGGCCGACGGCCCGCCGCTGACCGGCGCCGAACTGGACCGCATGGACGATGCCGAACTGGACGCGCGCCTGGCCGGAACGGCGGTATTCGCCCGCACCAGCCCGGCGCACAAGCTGCGCCTGGTCGAACGCCTGCAGGCGCGCGGCGCGCGGGTGGCGATGACCGGCGACGGGGTCAACGATGCGCCGGCGCTCAAGCGCGCCGACATCGGCATCGCCATGGGCATCAAGGGTACCGAGGCGGCCAAGGAGGCCGCGCAGATGGTGCTGGCCGACGACAACTTCGCCACCCTCGCCCACGCGGTGGCCGAAGGGCGCACGGTCTACGACAACCTGAAGAAGTCGATCCTGTTCATCCTGCCCACCAACGGCGGCCAGTCGCTGGTGCTGCTGGCCGCCATCGCCCTCGGCCTGACCCTGCCGATCACCCCGCTGCAGATCCTCTGGGTCAACATGGTCACCGCCGTGACCCTGGCGATGGCGCTGGCCTTCGAGCCGCCCGAGGGCGACCTGATGCGCCGCCCGCCGCGCGATCCGGCAGCCTCGCTGCTGTCCGGCCACATGCTGTGGCGCCTGCTGCTGGTCGGCGCGCTGCTGACCGCGGCCAGCCTGGGGCTGTTCCTGCATGCCCAGCAGCTCGGCCTGCCGCTGGAGCTGAGCCGCACCCTGGCGGTCAACGCCCTGGTGGCCGGCGAGATCGGCTACCTGTTCTGCGCGCGCCGGCTGAACGCCCCGGCCGCCTTCGGCGTGCGCGACAATCCGATGGTCTGGGTCATGGTTCTGCTGGTGGCGGCGCTGCAGCTGGCATTCAGTTGCTGGCCGCCGCTGCAGGCGCTGTTCGGCACCGCCAGTCCGGATGCCCGCGGCTGGGCCCTGGTGATCGCCGCCGGGTTGGCGGTGATGCTGCTGGTGGAGATGGAGAAGTGGCTGCTCGGCCGCTGGCGCCGGCGACGCTGAGCGAGGGGGCGGCTCCGCCGAGGAGCCGCCGCGGGGTTCACTGGTTCTGCAGCAGCTCGACGCGCAGCCGCGCGTGCATCTGCTCCTGGCCGCCACCCCGGCACATGCCGCGCACCGGGCAGGCGTCGAGGTAGTCGAGGCCGACCGCCAGCTTGATGTGGCGCTCGGGTCGCGCCAGGCGGTGGGTGACGTCGAAGCTGTACCAGGCGCCGTCGAGCCAGGCCTCGGCCCAGGCGTGGCTGGCCAGGTGGCGACTGTCGGCGGTGCACAGGTAGCCGGACACGTAGCGGGCCGGAATGCCCAGGCTGCGCGCGCAGGCGAGGAACACGTGGGTGTGGTCCTGGCACACGCCGGCGCCGAGGGCGAAGGCCTGTGCCGCGCTGGTCTCCACGCCGGTGGCGCCCGGGGTGAACGGCATGCGCTGGTACAGCGCCTCCATCAGTGCGATCAGCGCCGCGCGGTCGCGGCGCGCCCCACAGCATTGGCGGGCAAAGTCGCGCAGCACGGCGTCGGCCGCGGTCAGCCGGGTGCTGCGCAGGTAGGGGAGCGGCGAGGCGGCGTCCGCCTCGCTGTCGCAGCGCTCGTCGATCTCCACGTGGCCGTGGGCGCCGATGACGATGGCCTGGTGCGGACCGTCGAGGGTCAGCACATGGAGGATGTTGCCGTTACCGTCGCGCTGGATGTTGGCCGCCCGCGGCAGCTCCAGCTGCCAGTCGAGCACGCGCTGGCGCGCGCTGTCCTGGGGCGTGAGGCGCAGGTACTGGACGCTGGCGCGCACCGGATCGGCGTAGCGATAGGTGGTGTCGTGGTGGATGGCGAGCCTCATACAGCCTCCAGGTAAGCACTGTGGATGGCGTTGCCCAGCTGGCGGACCAGCAGGATGTAGTCGTGGATCCACGCCTTGAGGCCTTCCTCGAGCACCTCCTCGATGCCGGTGAAGCGCAGGCGCGCCTCCAGTTCGGCGGCCATGCGCTGGGCCGGACGGCCGTTGGTGCCGGGAACCTCGCCGAGGATCTGGCTGAGGGCGGCGATGCAGCTGCGCAGCGAGCGCGGCACTTCGGCACGCAGCAGCAGCAGCTCGGCGACCTGGGCCTGCTTGGGCGAGCCGCGATAGAGGGCGGCGTGCGCCTCGTAGGCGGACAGCGCGCGCAGCAGGGCGCTCCACTGGTAGTAGTCGCGTGCGGTGGACGGGCAGGACGGCGCATCGCCCATCAGCTGGTTGCGCGCATCGAGCAGGCGCAGGGTGTTGTCGGCACGCTCGAGGTAGGTGCCCAGACGGATGAAGCGCCAGGCGTTGCCGCGCATCAGGGTCCCTTCGGTGGCCCCGCGGAACAGGTGCGAGCGCTCCTTGACCCACTCGCAGAACTGGCTGGCGCTGAAGTTGGCCGGCGACTGGCCGGCGATGTGGCGCATCTCCAGCCAGGTGGCGTTGATGTTCTCCCAGATGTCCGCGGTGATCCGCCCGCGCACCGCGTGGGCGTTGGTGCGCGCCGCGCGCAGGCAGCTGTAGAGGCTGGCCGGGTTGTCGGCGTCGAGGGCGAAGAAGTGCAGGATGCGCTCGGCATCCAGCTCGCCATGGCGCTCGAGGTAGGCGTCCAGGGTGCCGGTGATCAGCAGCGGCATGGCCAGCTCTTCCAGGCCGTCGCCACGGCCGCCCTGCGGCATCAGCGACAGCGAATGGCTGACATCCAGCATCCGCGCCATGTTTTCCGCGCGCTCCAGATAGCGCGACATCCAGTACAGATCGGCAGCAGTACGACTCAGCATGACTTTCCTCGCCTCAGACTTCGCGGGATTCGGTGGCGGTCGGCTCCTCGACCACCCAGGTGTCCTTGGTGCCGCCGCCCTGCGACGAGTTCACCACCAGGGAGCCCTCGCGCAGGGCCACGCGGGTCAGGCCGCCGGGCACCAGGCGCACCTGCTGGCCGGACAGCACGAACGGGCGCAGGTCGATATGGCGCGGGGCGATGCCGCTGTCGACGAAGGTCGGACAGGTCGACAGGCTGAGGGTCGGCTGGGCGATGTAGGCCGCCGGGTTGGCCTTGAGGCGGGCACGGAAGGCCTCGATCTCGGCCTGGCTGGCGGCCGGGCCGACCAGCATGCCGTAGCCGCCGGAGCCCTGGGTTTCCTTGACCACCAGTTGCTCGAGGTTGGCCAGCACGTGGGACAGCTCGGCCGGCTTGCGGCACTGCCAGGTCGGCACGTTGGCGAGGATCGGCTCCTCGTCCAGATAGAAGCGGATCATCTCCGGCACGTAGGGATAGATCGACTTGTCGTCGGCCACGCCGGTGCCGATGGCGTTGGCCAGCACCACGTTGCCGCTGCGATAGGCCGCCAGCAGGCCGGGCACGCCGAGCATGGAGTCGGGATTGAAGGCCAGCGGATCGAGGAAGGCGTCGTCGATGCGCCGGTAGATCACGTCCACCGGCTGCGGACCGCCGGTGGTGCGCATGAACACGCGTTCGTCGCGCACGAACAGGTCGGCGCCCTCGACCAGTTCGACGCCCATCTCGCGGGCGAGGAAGGCGTGCTCGAAATAGGCGCTGTTGTAGCGGCCGGGGGTGAGCACCACAACGCTGGGGTTGTCGACCAGGCTGGAACTCTTAAGGGTGTCCAGCAGCAGGTTCGGATAGTGGTTGACCGGGGCGATGCGCTGGCCGGCGAACAGCTCGGGGAACAGGCGCATCATCATCTTGCGGTTTTCCAGCATGTAGGAAACGCCGCTGGGGGTGCGCAGATTGTCTTCCAGCACGTAGTAGGTGCCGTCGCCGTCGCGCACCAGATCCACCCCGGCGATGTGCGCGTAGAGGTTGTGCGGCAGGTCGAGGCCCTGCATGGCCATCTGGTAGCCTTCGTTGGCCAGCACCTGCTCGGCGGGGATGATCCCGGCCTTGACGATGCGCTGGTCGTGGTAGAGGTCGGTGAGGAACATGTTCAGCGCACGCACGCGCTGGATGCAGCCGCGCTCGACCTGCTGCCACTCGCGGGCCGGGATGCTGCGGGGGATGGTATCGAAGGGGATCAGGCGCTCGGTGCCCTGCTCGTCGCCGTAAAGGGTGAAGGTGATGCCGGCACGGTGGAATAGCAGATCGGCCTCTCGTCGGCGCCGTTCCAGTTGCTCGGCCGGCGTGGCCGCCAGCCAGCGGGCAAAGGCCTGATAGTGCGCCCGGCAATCGCCCTGGGCGTCATACATCTCGTCGTACGTGCTGCGAACCATGCTCGCGGGCTCCCTGTTGTGCCACGTGACACGTACCCTGCAAGGGCCGCGCCAATTTTATAATTCCTTGTAAATCAAGAGCTTGGCGTTAATCGCTGCAGGCTGTGCTCCAAAAGGCAGCAGGCGCTTTCCATGCTCTCGGTGTCGGCGCTTCAAAAGGAGGCAGCCTCGTCGCCTCGCTGCACCAACCGTGATCGTATGAATAATTAACCCCCTTGCAGCAGCGGCTGCAAGGGGCGTCGGGTGAACGCACGCAGCCGCTCAGCGTGGCGGCTCCCCCACTTCCTGGGTGACGCCCCAGCCGTCCAGCACGCCCCCCAGGGGTGCCACCAGCACCTGCAGGACATGCTCGAAATCGTCGATGCCGGCATGGGTGGCATACATCACCTTGCTCACCTGCAGGTGCCAGGCGCCATCGCGCTCGACGACCTGGGCGTTCAGCGATTCGCCGCGAAAACTGCTGGCGGCCTGTCTTGCCCGTTCCTCGTCGGGAAAGATTGCATAGAACTCGATCGGATGAGCTCGGGCAAAGTCGAAGCCGCCCTCCTTCATCCGGCGCAAAACGGTGCTGCTGATATCGTGTGGAGCGATCGTAGCCATTGCCCGCACTCCTCGATTGTTCATCACCAGGAGAAAATCCACAGCCAATCCAGACTAGCCCCAAACCCCGCCGGCTGCATAGCCATCCTGCCAAATCCTGCGCTGCACGCCATGCCTCCCACCCCACCCGGCCGTTACCGGGCGACAGCGTCCACCACAGGGATGCACCGCACAACGAATACCGACATTTCCCATTTAAGCCGCTATCGAACGCCGATATTCAAACGCTCATTCGGGCACATCCGAATACGACAGAAAAGCATCTCGCCGAAGCGCCAGAAAACCGCAATTGCGGCAGGCAGTAAACTGCCAAAAACCCGCAGCGACATGCCGCAAGCGCAGTATCCGGACGCCGCGCAGCCGATTGCCAGGATCCGGACAGGCGCACGGCAGCGGCCTCCAGCCGCACGCTCGGCAGCACGGACAGGCGCGCAAGGCTCTCGCGACACAGGCCCGGCGGCACAGGGCATCCACGGTGGCCGTCGGGAATCCCGGGGCGTCATTCAAATTGCTGCCGCCAGATCTTCGACTGACCACCCACTCCAAATAAACGGACCATCCCGAAATTTCGTAATTTCATATATCCGGCAAATAGCGGCAATTTCCCCCTTTGCTAGCTTCAAGACTGCAGACACAAGAAACCAGCCAGCCAAGTTGATCCAACCGATGTTTCTTGCGCAAGGAAAACTGCTGCCGACGGGAGGGAACTTATCTATCTGAAACCTGCTGAGAATACTCAACATGCATACCCTGCATTGCACCAGTGCATGTCGGGAGCACAAGGATTCGGTTGCTCGTCAGTCCCTCATCATCTTCGCCCTGTCGCTCGCCCTCCTCGCCGGCGATGCCTTCGCCGAGGTCAGCGAAAGCCTCAGCTACACCGACTACAGGGTCGAGGCCAACGGCAGGCAGTCGCTGTCCAAGCTGCTCGCCAACAGCTCGCCGATCCGCCACAAGGGCAAGACCTTCCATGCCTACACTACCTGGCGAATCAGCTGGCAATACCGCTGGGACAAGGACACCGACGGGGCCTGCAGGATCGCCCGGGTCTCCACCACCCTGGATACCACCATCCAGCTGCCGCGCCTCGACAACGCCAGCGCCCGCCAGCAGGAACAGTTCCAGCGCTACCTGGTCGCGCTGAGGCAGCACGAACTGGGTCACCACCACTACGGCCGACAGGCCGCCCAGGAGGTCGACCGTCAGTTGCAAGCGATGCCGGCGATGCCCGACTGCACGCGCCTGATCGCTGCCGCCAACCGGCTGGCCCATCACATCGTCGAGCGTTACAAGGACGAGGAGCGCACCTACGACCTGGTCACCGTGCATGGCCGCACGCAGGGCGCGCGCCTGGACTACTGAGCCACGGGCAGAGCGCGCGTCGATCTGGGATAATGCCGGCGCCGTGGTGTGATTGCGCTCGCCACGGCGCCCTCCCCGATCCACCGTGTCCCCGATTGCCCCATGACCTTCCGACTGCGCCCGCTGGGCGAACCCGACATTGCCGCCGTACTGGCCATCCAGGCCGAGTCCTATGCCGAAGCGCTGCTGGAAAGCGCCGAGATCATCCGCCAGCGCCTGGCGAGCTTCCCCGAGCTGGCCTGGGGCGCCGAGGATGCCGAAGGCGTGTGCGCCTACCTGTTCGGCTATCGCTCGCGCGCCGGCAAGGTGACGCCGCTGGACGGCGTCTTCGCCGAGCCCGAGGCATCCGACTGCCTGTACCTGCACGACCTGGCGGTGAGCCGCCGCGCGGCCGGGCGCGGCATAGGCCCCGCGCTGGTGCAGCGCCTGCTGGAACACGGCCGCGCCAGCCGCCTGAAATATTCCGCGCTGGTTTCGGTACAGGACTCCCAGGCGTTCTGGAGCCGCCTGGGCTATGCGACCACCCGCGAGCTGGAGCGCAGCCAGCAGCGCAACCTCGACTCCTACGGCGTGCCGGCGGTGTATATGGTCAGGCCGCTGCATTGAGGGCAGACTGGGGCCCCGTTCCAGTGCAGGAAGCCCCGCGCGATGCCCTCCATCGACAACGCCCTCACCACCCTCGTCGGCGTCCGCCATCCGCTGATCCAGGCGCCCATGGCCGGCGGCGCCACCACCCCGGAGCTGGTCGCCGCGGTCAGCAACGCCGGTGCGCTGGGCTCCTTCGCCGCCGCCACCCTGGCGCCGGCGGCGATCCGCGAAGGCGTAGCGCGGGTGCGCCAGCTCACCGACCGGCCGTTCAACGTCAACCTGTTCATCCTCGACGAGCTGGCGCCCAGCGACGCCGAAGTCGCCGCCGCCCAGGCGCGCCTCGATCCGCTGCGCGCCGAACTGGGCCTGCCGCCCGGCGGCCGGCCGGCGCGCTTCTGCGAGGACAACCGCGCGCAGATCGAGACCCTGCTGGAGCTGGCGCCGCCGCTGGTCAGCTTCACCTTCGGCATCCTCGACGCCGCCAGCGTGGCGCGCTTCCACGCCGCCGGCAGCCTGGTGATGGGCACCGCCACCACGGTGGCCGAGGCGCGCGCCTGGCAGGCGGTCGGCGCCGACCTGGTGTGCGCCCAGGGCTGCGAGGCCGGCGGACACCGCGGCAGCTTCCTCGGCGACCCGCAGCAGTCGTGCATCGGCCTGATGGCCCTGCTGCCGCAGGTGGCGGCGGCGGTCGACATCCCGGTGGTGGCGGCCGGCGGCCTGATGGACGGCCGCGGCATCGCCGCCAGCCTGCTGCTCGGCGCCCAGGCCGCGCAGCTCGGCACCGCCTTCCTGTGCTGCCCGGAGTCGGGCATTCCGTCCATCTGGAAAGAGGCGATCCTCGCCGCCGGCGACGACAGCACGCGACTGACCCGCGCCTTCTCCGGGCGCCTTGCGCGCGGCATCGCCAACGAGTTCATGCACCGCTTCGCCGCCGAGGAACAACAGGTGCCGGCCTACCCGGTGCAGAACGCGCTGACCGGCGACATCCGCCAGGCGGCGCTGCGCCAGGGGCGCAGCGAATACCTGTCGCTGTGGGCCGGCCAGGGCGCGGCTAGGGCGCGCCGCCTGCCGGCCGCCGAACTGGTGCAGGCGCTGATGGCCGAGCTGGCCGCCTGCCAGCCCTGAGCAGGCGACCGCTCGGCGGAAAACCCGCGCCGATCCCTGGCGGTCCCGGTGGGCGACCTATACTCAAATCAGAGCCGGATGATTCTGGACCCAACAACAACAAGGCCGGAATTGCCGACTCCAGGCCCTGCTCCCGAAAGGGAACAGGTGTCAGCCCTAGCAATCTGGAGGGCGCCATCATGTCCAGGTACTACATCGATTGCCGGAGTCATCCGGGCGACGTGAAGTGCACAGTGGCACTGGCTGCCGACACCAGGGAAGAACTGCTGGAAGCCGTTGTCGAGCACGGCCGCACCGTGCACGGTTACGCAGACACGCCGGAGTTCCGCAACCAGATCATGCAGGGGATGAAAGAAGGTACGCCACCTCTGGAGGCTGAAACGGCCAAGGCGGCGTGACCATCGGCCCACCGGGAAGCCAGCCGTCTCCCGGGCCTGAACCCTCGGCAATGCGAGGCATGGCCAACGCACAGTCAGCAAGCGACGGCAGCAACCCGTCCGGAAACGAGAAGGGGCCCTGATCGGGCCCCTTCTCTTTTGTCGCGTCCGGACGTCAGTCGTTGCTCGGCTTGTGGATCGCTTGCAGCACGTACTGCGGCAGGGCGAAGGCGCCCTGATGGATGTCGGCGTTGTAGTAGCGGGTGACGATGCCGCTGCCGGCGAAACGCTGGCGCAGGGTTTCCAGCGACAGCTTGCGGTACTCGGGGTTGGTGCTGCCCCAGGCGAAGGTCATCGAGCCGCCGATGTAGGTCGGCACCGCGGCCATGTAGAAGTGCCAGTCGGCGAACAGGCCGTGCATGCGCCCGGCGGTGGTCTGCACTTCGGACAGCTGCATGAACGGCGTGCCGTTCTGGGTGACCAGGATGCCGCCGTCGTTCAGGCAGCGGCGGCAGGCCTGGTAGAAGTTCTCCGAGAACAGCACCTCGCCCGGACCGATCGGGTCGGTGGAGTCGGAGATGATCACGTCGAACTTCTCCTCGGTGGTGGCGACGAAGCGCATGCCGTCGTCGATCACCAGGTTCAGGCGCGGATCGTCGAAGGCGCCCTTGGAGTGGTTGGGCAGGAACTGCTTGCACATGTCGACCACGGTGCCGTCGATCTCGACCATGGTGATGTGCTCGACGCTGGCGTGCTTGGCCACCTCGCGCAGCATGCCGCCGTCGCCGCCGCCGATGATCAGCACGCGCCGGGCCAGGCCGTGGGCGAGGATCGGCACGTGGGTGAGCATCTCGTGGTAGATGAACTCGTCGGCCTCGGTGGTCTGGATCACGCCGTCCAGCGCCATCACCCGACCCATGCGTGCGTTCTCGAAGATCACCAGATGCTGATGCTCGGTGCGCACTTCATGCAGCATGCGGTCGATCTGGAAGCGCTGGCCGTAGCCCTCGTAGAGTGTCTCGATGTAGTCGCTCATCCGCGTGTTCCTTGTAACCTGTTGAAGACAAAAGAAATTCTAGCCGGAAACGGCCGCTCCGGAAGCTGCCGCCACTGGCTTGAGTGTGGCCTTGCGGCATGACCGCCGCGTGGCAGGCGGCCCGTGCGCCGGGCCGCCTGACGGCTTCAGAAGCGCGCCGGCTCGATGGCGGCGAAGCTCGCCACGGTCGGGTGACCGGCCAGCTCGCCGCCGTCGCGGGCCAGGCCGCAGGTGGCCATGCCGGCTTCGTGGGCGGCGTCCAGCTCCTGCACCACGTCGGAGAGGAACAGGATCTCGCCGGCCGGCTGGCCGATGGCGGCGGCGATGCGCGCGTAGGACGCCGCCTCGCGCTTGCCGCCGCTGGTGGTGTCGAAGTAGCCGGAGAACAGCGGGGTCAGGTCGCCCGCCTCGGAACAGCCGAAGATCAGCCGCTGCGCCTGGATCGAGCCGGAGGAATACACGTACAGGGCGTAGCCTTCGGCATGCCACTGGCGCAACGCCTCCACCGCATCCGGGTAGACGTGGCCCTTGAGCTGGCCGGCGCGGTAGCCCTGCTCCCAGACCATGCCCTGCAGGGCCTTGAGCGGAGTGGCCTTGCGGTCGGCGGCGATCCACTCGAGGAGGATGGCGATGACCCGCTCGACGTCGGCGTCGGCCTCGCCGCTCTCGGCGCGCACGGCCTCCAGCTGCGCGGCCACCGCCGGCTCCCCGGCGTGCTGACGAACGAAGTCCGGCAGGTGCTTCACGGCGAACGGGAACAGCACGTCGAAGACGAAGCTGACCGCGCTGGTGGTGCCCTCGATGTCGGTGAGGATGGTCTTGATCGGCACCGTCAGTCCTCCAGCCCCGGGAAGGATTTGGCGATGGCATCGCCGGTGAACTTCGCCACCCAGCCCTCGGGATTGTTGAACAGGCGGATGGCCACGAAGTGCGGCTCCTCGCCCATGTCGAACCAGTGCCTGGTGCCGGCCGGCACCGCGATCAGGTCGTTCTTCTCGCACAGCACCGCGTAGACGTACTCGCCGATGTGCAGGGTGAACAGGCCGCGGCCGGCGACGAAGAAGCGCACCTCGTCCTCGCCGTGGGTGTGTTCGTCGAGGAACTTGGCGCGCAGCTCGGCCTTCTGCGGATGGCTGCGGTCCAGGCTGATCACGTCGACGGTGACGTAGCCCTGTTCGCTCATCAGCTTCTCGATCTCGTGGTGGTAGGCGGCGATCACCTCGACCTGGCTGGCGCCGGGAGCGATGGGCGCACTGGCCTGCCAGCGCTCGAAGCGCACGCCGACCTCGGCCAGGGTGGCGGCGATGTCCTCGGCGTGGGTCAGCACCTTGTCCGGGTGGTTGGGGGTGGACTCGTGGTAGACGCTCAGGCGGCTCATGGGCGGTTCCTTGTTGAATCGGCTCGTTCAGCGACCCAGCACCTGGCGGGTCTTCAGTTCGCATTCGAAGAGGAATTCGAAGGCCTCGATCTGGCGCAGCGCATCGCTCATCTGCGGGCCCCAAGTGTAAAGGCCGTGGCCGCGGATCAGGTAGCCCACGCAGTCCGGATGCGTATCCAGCCATTGCTGGACCTTGCCGGCCAGACGGGCTATGTCCTGGTCGTTGTCGAAGATCGGCACCAGCACCTGGCCCTCGTGGGTGGTCACCCCGGCGAAGGCCTTCTGCAGCTCGTAGTCTTCCAGCAGCAGCTGGTCGCCCGCGGTCAGGCGCGACAGCACGGTGGCGTTGACCGAATGGGTGTGCAGCACCGCGCCGATGTCGGCGCGCCAGGCGTACAGCTGGGTGTGCAGCAGGGTCTCGGCCGAGGGCTTCTTGCCCGGCTCCAGGCTGTTGCCGGCCAGGTCGGTGGCCAGCACGTCGTTCTCGGTCAGCTGGCCCTTGTGCTTGCCGGACACGGTGAGCAGCGCCCGGTCGGCCGACAGGCGCGCCGAGTAGTTGCTGCTGGTGGCCGGCGACCAGCCGCGGCCGTAGAGGAAGCGGCCGGCCTCGATGATCTGCCGGGTGAGGATTTCGCGCTTGTCGGTCATCGGGGAGTCTCGAGGATCGGTGATTCAGGAAGCCTGCGCCGGCTCGCGCAGGCGCAGGGCGATGATAGCGGCAGCCGCCAGGGCCGCCAGACTGGCCAGGGCGAAGGTCCAGGCCGGGCCCAGGCTGTTCCAGCTGTAGCCGGCGTACAGCGCGCCGAGCGCGCCGCCGACGCCGGACAGCGCGGCGTACAGCGCCTGGCCCTGGCCCTGCTGGCGGGCGGCGAAGCTGTGGCGGACGAAATGGATGGCGGCGGCATGGAAGCTGCCGAAGGTGGCCGCGTGCATCACCTGCGCCAGCAGCAGCACCGGCCAGTAGCCGGCCAGGTTGCCCAGCAGCAGCCAGCGCAGCACCGCCAGCAGCAGGCTGGCGAGCAGCACCTGGCGCACCGAGAAGCGCGCCAGCAGGCGCGCCATCACCAGGAACACGAGGATCTCGGCGACCACGCCGAGCGCCCACAGCCAGCCGATCTGGGTGCGGCTGTAGCCGAGGCTTTCCAGGTGCAGGGTGATGAAGGTGTAGTACGGCCCGTGGCTGAGCAGCATCAGCGCCACCGCGCCGTAGAACGCCGGCACGCCGGGGCGACGCAGCTGCTGCAGGAAGCCGCCGCGCTGCGCCTCGCTGGCGTGGCCCTGTGGCTGGGCGTTGGGGATCCACAGACTGCTGGCGGCGATGGCCAGCATGATGGCGGTCACCGCCCAGGGATAGGCATCCAGGCTGACCCGCTCGAACAGCGCGCCGAGGCCGACCACGGTGCAGATGAAGCCGATCGAGCCCCACAGGCGCACCTGACTGTAGCGCGCCGCCTGCTCGCGCAGGTGCGCCAGGGTGATGACCTCGAACTGCGGCAGCACGGCGTGCCAGAAGAAGGCGTGCATGGCCATCACCAGCGCCAGCCAGGCGTAGTCCTGGCGGTAGAAGATGCTGGCGAAGCTGAGCAGGGTGAGCAGCGCGCCGAGGCGCACGATCAGCAGGCGCCGGCCGGTGACGTCGCCCAGCCAGCCCCACAGGTTGGGCGCCACGCAGCGCATCAGCATGGGGATGGCCACCAGCTCGCCGATGCGTGCCGCGGAAAAACCCAGGTGGTGGAAATACAGGGCGAGGAACGGCGCCGTCGCCCCGAGCAGGGCGAAGTAACTGAAGTAGAAACCGGACAGGCGCCAGTAGGGCAAGGCGGACGACATGCTCAGAGCGACACCGGCCGGATGATGCAGGGCGTCATCCGGCCGGCGCCAGGACTCACAGCTGCGGCAGCACCGGGGTGATCACCTGCACGTCGGCGTTCTGCGCGCGGTGGCGCAGCAGGTGGTCCATCAGCACGATGGCCATCATCGCCTCGGCGATCGGCGTGGCGCGGATGCCGACGCAGGGATCGTGGCGGCCCTTGGTGATCACCTCCACCGGGTTGCCGTCGACGTCGATGGAACGGCCGGGGGTGGTGATGCTGGAGGTGGGCTTGAGCGCCAGGTGTGCGACTATCGGCTGGCCCGAGGAGATGCCGCCGAGGATGCCGCCGGCATGGTTGGACAGGAAGCCCTCCGGGGTCAGCTCGTCGCGGTGCTCGGTGCCGCGCTGGGCGACGCTGGCGAAGCCGGCGCCGATCTCCACGCCCTTGACCGCGTTGATACTCATCAGCGCGTGGGCCAGCTCGGCATCCAGGCGGTCGAAGATCGGCTCGCCGAGACCCGGCGGCACGCCTTCGGCGACCACAGTGATCTTCGCGCCGACCGAATCCTGGTCGCGGCGCAGCTGGTCCATGTAGGCCTCGAGTTCGGGCACCTTGTCCGGGTCGGGGCTGAAGAAGGCGTTCTGCTCGACGCTGTCCCAGGTCTTGAACGGGATCTCGATCGGGCCGAGCTGACTCATGTAGCCGCGTACCTGGATGCCGAGGCCGGCCAGGTACTTCTTGGCGATGGCGCCGGCGGCGACGCGCATGGCGGTCTCGCGCGCCGAGCTGCGGCCGCCGCCACGGTAGTCGCGGATGCCGTACTTGTGGTGGTAGGTGTAGTCGGCGTGGGCCGGGCGGAACAGGTCCTTGATCGCCGAGTAGTCCTTGGACTTCTGGTCGGTGTTGCGGATCAGCAGGCCGATCGGGCAGCCGGTGGTCTTGCCTTCGAACACGCCGGAGAGGATCTCCACCTCGTCGGCTTCCTGGCGCTGGGTGGTATGGCGGCTGGTGCCGGGCTTGCGGCGGTCGAGGTCGCGCTGCAGGTCGTCCAGCGACAGCTCCAGCCCGGGCGGGCAGCCGTCGACGATGGCGACCAGCGCCGGACCATGGCTTTCACCGGCGGTGGTGACGGTGAACAGCTTGCCGTAAGTATTGCCAGACATGCAGGATGCTCCGCGGCGGGAAATTCGGGGGCGCAAAGTATACCCAAGCGCCCGCCCGCTGGGGAAACGCCGGCGCCCCGCCCTGCCCTTCGTCTGGAGTTCGCATGTCCCGCCTGTTCCTGCTGCTGACGCTGCTGCTCGCCACCGCCCTCGCCCAGGCGGCGCCGACACGCATCCTGCAATGGCCGATGGCGCTACGGGTGCCCGGCGGCAGCCTGCACGGCACCCTGACCCTGCCCGAGCGCGACGGCGCGCTGCCGGTGGTGCTGATGATCGCCGGCTCGGGGCCGACCGACCGAGACGGCAACAATCCCGAGGGCGGCCACAACGACAGCCTGCGTCTGCTGGCACGCGAGCTGGCCGGGCGCGGCATCGCCAGCCTGCGCTACGACAAGCGCGGCGTGGCCGCCAGCCGGGCGGCGGCGCCGCGCGAGGAGGAACTGAGCGTGGCGGCCTACGTCGCCGACGCGGCGGCCTGGGGCCAGCTGCTGAAGGAGGACCCGCGTTTCTCCCGACTGATCCTGCTCGGCCACAGCGAGGGCGCGCTGATCGCCAGCCTGGCCGCGGCGGAGGCCGGTGCCGATGCGCTGGTCAGCCTGGCCGGCGTCGCCCGGCCGGTGGGCACGGTGCTGCGCGAGCAGCTGGAGGGCCGCCTGCCGCCGACGCTGGCGGCGGAGACCGAGAGCGTCCTCGCCGCCCTAGAGCAGGGCCGACCGACCGCCGAGGTCACCCCGGCACTGCACGTGCTGCTGCGCCCGAGCGTGCAGCCCTACCTGATCTCGCTGCTGCGCCAGCGCCCGGCCGAGGCCTTCGCCCGGGTGACGGTGCCGGCGCTGATCGTGCAGGGCACCCGCGACTTCCAGGTCGGCGTAGAGGAAGCCCTGCTGCTCCAGCAGGCCAGGCCGGAGGCGCAGCTGCTGCTGGTCGAGGGCATGGACCATGTGCTGCGCATCGTGCCGAGCGGCGCCCGCCCGCTGGCCAGCTACGACGATCCGCGCCTGCCGCTGGCGGTCGAGCTGGTGGAGGGGTTGGCGCGCTTCATCAGCCCGTAGGGTGCGCCACGCGCACCACATGACCACTCCCGATGGTGCGCAGAGCGCCCTACGCTCAGGGCGCCAGGCGCGAACGGAACAGCGCCTGATGCTGGCGGCACTGCTCGGCCGTGAGGACGAACACGCCGTGGCCGCCGCGGGCGAACTCCACCCAGGTGAACTCCACCTCCGGGTAGGCCGCCTCGACGTGCACCTGGCTGTTGCCCACCTCGACCACCAGCAGGCCGTCGTCGGTGAGGTGGTCGGCGGCCTCGGCGAGCATGCGGCGCACCAGGTCGAGACCGTCCTCGCCACAGGCCAGGCCCATCGCCGGCTCGTGGTGGAACTCGGCCGGCATGTCGGCGAAGTCCTCGGCGTCGACGTAGGGCGGGTTGGAGACGATCAGGTCGAAGCGCTGGCCCGGCAGGCCGCCGAAGCCGTCGCCCTGCACGGTATAGACGCGCTCCTCCACCTCGTGGCGTTCGATGTTGAGGTTGGCCACCTCCAGCGCATCGAACGACAGGTCGGCGAGCACCACCTCGGCCTCGGGGAAGGCGTGGGCACAGGCGATGCCGATGCAGCCCGAGCCGGTGCACAGGTCGAGGATGTGCGCCGGGGTGGCCGCGAGCCAGGGAGAGAACTGGCGCTCGATCAGCTCGGCGATCGGCGAGCGCGGCACCAGCACGCGCTCGTCGACGCAGTACGGCAGGCCGCAGAACCAGGCCTCGCCGAGCAGGTAGGCGGCCGGGATGCGCTCGTCGATGCGCCGCTGCAGCAGGGCGCGCACGGCGTCCAGCTCGTCGCCCTCCAAACGGCAGTCGAGGTAGTCGGCCGGCATGTCCCAGGGCAGGTGCAGGCCGCCGAGCACCAGCTGGCGCGCCTCGTCCCAGGCGTTGTCGGTGCCGTGGCCGAAGAACAGCTCGGCCTCGTGGAAACGGCTGACGCCCCAGCGGATCAGGTCGCGGATGCTGTGCAGGCGGCTCGGGGTGGCGCTCATGGCGGGGGAATCCTCGGTGATGGGGCGGGCATTCTAGCCGAAACACCGCCGCCACTCAGTCGCAGCGCTCTCCCGCCGCCTGCGGCAGGCCAGCCAGCCGCGACGCATCGGCCGCCGCGCGCTCGGCCAGCCAGTCGGCCACCGCGCGAAAGCGCAGGGTCTGGCGCAGGTCGCGATGGCACAGCAGCCACAGCTCGCGGCTGAGTTCGACGCCGGACAGCCGGAACAATCCGGGCACCTCGCCGACCAGGCAGGGCAGCAGCGCCAGCCCGAGCCCGGCCTGGCAGGCGCGCTGCAGCGAGGTCACCGCGGTGACGCGCAGGCGCAGGCCGCCCTGCGGGTCGAGCCGCTGCAGCCAGCGCGCCTCGGGCAGCTGGGCGAGGCTGTCGGCGTAGCCCAGCCAGGGCAGGCCGCGCCAGTCCTCCGTCCGCGCCGCGGCGAAGCGCTCGGCGCCGTACACCGCGTAGCCGAGTTCGCCGACCTTGCGCATCACCAGCGCGGCATCCTGCTGCGGCCGCGCCAGGCGCAGGGCGAGGTCGGCCTCGTGGCGGGTGAAGGACAGGTCGCGGTTGTCGCCCAGCAGCTGCAGGTCGAGCTGCGGGTGGCGCGCGGCCAGCTCGGGCAGCTGCGGAATCAGCCAGTGGGCGAGGAGGAACTCCACCGAGGTCAGGCGCACGCTGCCGGCCACGCTCTGCGCCTCCTCGCGGGCGGCCAGCAGCATGCCCTGCACGTCGCCCTGCAGGGCGGCGGCGCGCTGCAGCAGCACCTCGCCGGCCGGCGTCGGCCGGTAGCGGCCGCTGTCGCGCAGGAACAGGCGCGCCTGCAGCGCCCGCTCGGCCGCCTGCAGGCGCCGGCTGACGGTGGTCGGGTTGACCGCCAGCGCCCGCGCCGCCGCGGCCAGGGTGCCGTGGCGCTCCAGCGCCAGCAGCACGGGAATGTCGTTCCAGTCGAAGGCCATCGCGGCTCCCTGCAAAAATGCATTTCCGGGCGGCAAGCCTGCGTCTTCAGCGCCGCCGCCGTCATGCCCACAATGGTCGCGTCCATCCCCTACCGGAGTACAGCATGAGCGACGCCAAGACCCTGTTCGAACTGACCGGCAGCAGCCACCCGGCCGCCGACCTCAGGCAGGCCACCCTGCTGATCATCGACGCGCAGAACGAGTACCGCAGCGGCGACCTGCGCCTGCCCGGCGTCGACGCCGCGGCCGCGCAGATCCACCGCCTGCTGGAAGCCGCGCGCGCCGCCGGCGCACCCGTGGTGCACGTGCAGCACATCGGCGTGCCCGGCTACCTGTTCGACCCCGAAGGCCCGCGCGGCGAGATCTTCGAGGAGCTGACCCCGCTGCCGGGCGAGGCAGTGGTGCGCAAGCCGCTGCCCAACTCCTTCGCCCGCAGCGAGCTGGATCGCGTGCTGCGCGAGCTGGGCCGCGAGGAGCTGGTGGTGATCGGCTTCATGACCCACATGTGCGTCAGCGCCACGGTACGCGCCGCCAAGGATCTCGGCTATCGCAGCACGGTGGTCGCCGCCGCCTGTGCCACCCGCGACCTGCCGGGCGTCGACGGCAGCCTGGTGGATGCCGCCACCCTGCACCGCGTCGAACTGGCCGCGCTGGCCGACCTGTTCGCCACCGTGGTGGACGACGCCGCAGCGCTCGGCGCCTGAGGCGCGGCAGGCTCTCCGCGCAGGCGCCAGTTCCGTTAGAATCGTGCGTCTGTCGCGGAGAACCAGCATGCAAGACGACGATTTTTCCCTGTTCCACAGCGAGATGCGCGGGGTCAAGCGCATCAGGGTCGAGGAACGCGCCGACACCGGCAAGCCGAAGGCCGACCGCCAGCAGGTCGCCCAGCGCCAGCAGAGCGCCATCCTCACCCAGCAGACCACCACGGTCGACGGTCTTTCCGACCTGTTCGTCATCGACGTCGGCGCCGAGGACGAGCTGTACTGGGCGCGCGACGGCGTGCAGGAAGGCCAGATGCGCAAGCTCAAGGCCGGGCAGATCGCCTTCGAGGGCAGCCTCGACCTGCACGGCATGAGCGTGGAGACGGCGCGCGCCACCCTGTGGGACTTCCTCGCCGAGGCGGCGCGCTTCGAGGTGCGCTGCGTGCGCATCACCCACGGCAAGGCGGCGCGCACCGACGGCCGCCGGCCGATGGTCAAGAGCCACGTCAACACCTGGCTGCGCCAGCACCCGCAGGTGCTCGGCTTCACCTCCTGCCTGGCCAAGCATGGCGGCACCGGCGCGGTCTACGTGCTGCTCAAGCGCACCATGCTGGAAGGCCGCGACGAATAGCGCCCGACGATGAGCCGCCTGCATCGGCGGCCTGCAGACGGCTCATCCGCCGGCCGCCGCACACTTGCCAGCGGCCGGGCAGCCCCCTACCCTGCGCGCCTTTGCCCAACCACAGGAAATTCCATGTCCCTGGAACAGCACTACACCGCGATCCTCGGCCTGCTCGGCGAGGACGTCGAGCGCGAAGGCCTGCGCGACACGCCCAAGCGCGCCGCCAAAGCCATGCAGTACCTCTGCCGCGGCTATGCGCAGAGCCTCGAGGAAGTCACCAACGGCGCCCTGTTCAGCTCCGACAACAGCGAGATGGTGCTGGTCAGGGACATCGAGCTGTACTCGCTGTGCGAGCACCACCTGCTGCCATTCATCGGCAAGGCCCATGTGGCCTACATCCCCAGCGGCAAGGTGCTCGGCCTGTCCAAGGTGGCGCGCATCGTCGACATGTTCGCCCGCCGCCTGCAGATCCAGGAGAACCTCACCCGGCAGATCGCCGAAGCGGTGCAGGAAGTCACCGGCGCCCTCGGCGTGGCGGTGGTGATCGAGGCCCGGCACATGTGCATGATGATGCGCGGGGTGGAGAAGCAGAACTCGGCGATGGTCAGCTCGGTGATGCTCGGCGAGTTCCGCGACAACCCGGCGACCCGCAGCGAATTCCTCAGCCTGATCCGCTGAACCGGAACCGGCCGCTCAGGCCGGTTTTTCGTCGGCCTCGGCCAGCTCGCCGGCGGCGGCGAAGAACACCCAGGCCAGCGCCGCCCCGGCGCCCAGGCCGAGCAGCAGCGCCGGCACCAGCAGCACCACGCTTGCCGCCGTGCAACCGGCGAGCAGCAGCAGCCAGGCGAACAGGCGCATCGCCGGCCAGGGCTGGCGGATGCGCCGCAGGCGCAGGGCGAACCACACCAGGCTGAGCCCCAGGGCGACGGACAGGGCGAAATAGCCCAGCTGCAGGGCGCTTTCCGTGGTCCCCGCCGCGTGCTCGTCGAGCAGCGCGCCAAGACCGCTGGCCAGCAGGCCGAGCAGCATCTGCAGCGCCAGGGGCTGGCCCAGCCCGTGCAGGCCGTAGCGCGCCGCCAGCAGATCCCTGAGGCGCAGCAGCAGGTAACCCCACAGCAGCACCAGCAGCAGGCTGAGCAGGTGAACGAAGGGCAGCGGCGGCAGCTGCGGATTGAACAGCCGCCACAACGCCACCAGCAGCAGCACCAGCAGGCCGGACAGGCAGCCCAGGCTCAGGGCGCCGAGCACGCGCAACTGGCCGCGGCTCCAGTCGCCGCCGGCGAAGGCCGGCGGCAGGTGCGGGTCGAGCAGCGGCGCCCGGGGCGGACGGTAGGGGTCGTCGTAGTCGCTCATCGCCGCGCGCCCTGCCTGCCTCTGCGAGCGCTGCCGGTCAGCCGCGCAGCTCGGCCACCACCGCGGCGAGGGCGGCAGCCGGGTCGGCGGCCTGGCTGATCGGCCGGCCGATCACCAGGTAGTCGGAGCCGGCATCCAGCGCCTGGCGCGGGGTGAGGATGCGGCGCTGGTCGTCCTGGGCGCTGCCGGCCGGGCGGATGCCCGGAGTGACCAGCTGCAGCTGCGGCTGGGCAGCCTTGAGCGCCGGCGCTTCCTGGGCGGAGCAGACCAGGCCGTCGAGACCGGCCTGGGCGGCCAGCCCGGCCAGGCGCAGCACCTGCTCCTGCGGCTCGATGTCGAGGCCGATGCCGGCCAGGTCGCCGCGCTCCATGCTGGTCAGCACGGTCACGCCGATCAGCAGCGGCTTGGCGCCGCTGAGCGCATCCAGGGTCTCGCGGCAGGCGGCCATCATGCGCAGGCCGCCGGAGCAGTGCACGTTGACCATCCACACGCCCAGCTCGGCGGCGGCCTTGACCGCCATCGCCGTGGTGTTGGGGATGTCGTGGAATTTCAGGTCGAGGAACACCTCGAAGCCCTTGCCGGCCAGCGTCTCGACGATCTGCGGGCCGCAGCGGGTGAACAGCTCCTTGCCGACCTTGACCCGGCACAGCTGCGGATCGAGCTGGTCGGCCAGGGCCAGCGCGGCTTCACGGTTGGGGAAATCCAGGGCGACGATGATCGGGGGCTGGCAGGACATGGGGCTCTCTCGGCAAGTCGGAACGCCGCGCATTGTAGCGCAAGCCCGCACCGGCGGGCGCCCGCGCACAGGGGGCGAGACAGCCGCGCGGGGCGGCGCTATGGTGGAGGCATCCCCATTCCCCAGCGGAGAACATCATGCCCTGGTATGCCTGGTTGTTTCTGGCCCTGGCCTTCGGCGCCGTGATCGGCAGCCTGCTGATGCTGCGCGACAGCGCCGACAAGATGCCCCTCAGCGAGGAGGAGCTGCAACGCATGCGCGAGCGCAACGCCGAACTGGAGGCCAAGGCGCGCCGCGAGGACGGCGAGGACGAATAGCCCCGCCGCGGCCTGCTGGCTCAGCGGCGGAAACGCAACTCCAGCTCGGCGCCTTCCACCGCATGCCAGCTGTCCTCGTCGGCCTCGCGCTCGTTGGTGATCAGCCTCCCCCCCAGCTCGAAGGACTGCGGCTGCTCGACCTTGTCGCCGAACAGCGGCGGCAGCAGGGGCTGCGGCTCGGTCAGCGGCAGCCCATCCTCGCCCGGCAGGCGCTCCAGCAGCTCGCCGGGCACGCTCAGATCCAGCGGCGCCAGGGGCAACGGCTTCTCGACCCTGGCAGCTGCCGCGGGGCGCGGCGGGCGCACGGCGGCAACGGCGGGCCGCGCCGGCTCGGCGGGCGCTGCCGGGGACTTCTCCGGCGCTTCGGCAGGCGCGGGCTCGACGGGTGCCGGGGCAGTCACGGGCGGCGGCGCCGGCAGCGGCGCCGCGCTTTCCTCCCGCAACGCCTCGCGAGGCGCCTCCGGTGCTGCCGGCTTGTCGCTATCGCAGGCCGCCAGCCCCGCCAGCAGCACACAGAAGAACACGCGCACGACGCTCATCGCAGGCCTCACGGGAAGATATGCCGGCACCGCGAACGCCGGCTCGGGCTGAACGCCATTCTCGCCAGTTCCGACCACGCGCACTACTCGCGCGGCGGAGCCAGGCGCCCCTGCTCGTCGGAAAACACGATCTCCACCCGACGGTTCTGCGCCCGACCGCGGGACGAGGCATTGGCCGCCACCGGGAAGGCGCCGCCATAGCCCTGCACCTGGATGCGTTCGGCAGCGATGCCGAGGTCGACCAGCACGTCCGCCACCGCCTGCGCGCGCGCGCGGGACAGGGCCAGATTCTCGGCGGGCTGACCGCGGCTGTCGGTATAGCCCTCGATGCGCACCGTGCGCTGCGGGTTGAGCTGGAGGAACTGGAACAGCTTGAGCACCGTACGGTTGGCCGACGCCTTCAGCTCGGCGCGACCGGCATCGAACAGCACGTCGCCGAGCGACATCACCAGACCGCGCTCGGTCTCGGTGGTCGCCAGGCTGAGCATCTGCTCCTCCAGCCAGCGGCTCTGCTGCTGCACGCCGAGCAGGCGCGCCTCGCGCAGGGCCAGCTGCAGGCGCTCGCGCTCCAGCTGCAGGCGGGCCAGCTGCTCCTGCTCGGCGGCGAGGGCGCCGTGCTCGCGAGCGATGGCGCTGTAGCGCTCGCTCAGGTAAGCGTAGTGGGCGACGTCCTCCGTACTGCCCCAGTAGTCGGCCAGGCGCGTGGCGCGCTCCAGCGAGTCGCCGGCGCGCATCACGTCCTTGGGTGCGCTGGCCACCACGACCGAGTCGGTGGCCACCTGCCGGTAGCTGCTGCGCGCCTGCTCAAGCGCCTGCGGCGGGAGCTGGGCGGTGCCGCAACCAGCCAGCAGGGCCAGCGCGGCGCAGCCCAGCGAGATCCGGAAGCCGCGCATCATGGCTGCTCCCCCAGCTGGGTACGCAGGCGGCGCAGCTCGTTGCGCAGCTCGGCGACCTGGGCGCGACTCTTGGCCGTCAGGGTCTGCGCCTCGGCGAGGCGGGCATCCAGCTCGGCGCGCTCGGCGAGCATGCGCGCCTGCCGGAACTCCTGTCGTTCGACCGCCTGGCGCGCAGCTGCCAGGCCCTCCTCGGCCTGGCGCAATTCCGCCTGCTCGGCGCCGGTACCGACCGCGCGGGCCTGCGCCAGCGCCTGCTCGGTAACCTGCAGCTGCGCCTCGGGCACCGGATCGCTGGCGCAGCCGGCCAGCAGCGAGAGTGCCAGCGCGGCACACATGCGTGAAATCATCGATAGAACGTCCTGCATCAGGGGGTAGCCGGCCGGCGCGCCTGGTTCTTCCAGCGCTCCATATTGCGCTGCAACAGGGCCTGCGGCAGGCCGGCACTGCGAAATTCGGTCATTTTCCTGGCCAGCTGCCCACGCAGCCAGGGATCGTTGCACGCCGAGTTGTGCGATATCGCCAGGTACAGCGGCTCGCTGGCCAGCACCGGCTCCAGAGGCAGCAGCTCGCCGCCCAGCCCCTCGCGCTCGACCAGCGCACGCCCGGCCTGCCCTTCGAGCAGCAGGTAGTCGACCCGGCCCTGCTGCAGCTGCTGCAGGGCTTCGACCGCCTTGCCGGTGCGCCGGGCCTTGAACTGCTCGTCCGCCTGGCGCGCCAGCGCGACGGGGAAGTTGCCGGCATCCACCGCCAGGCCGCGATGGCTGGCCAGATCGGCGTAGCGCGTGAACAGCGGCGCCCTGTCGCGCTGGGTCCAGACCTGCACCGGCACGTCCAGATAGGCCGGATGGACGAAGTCGAACTGCTCGAGGCGCTCCGGAGTCAGGTAGCTGCCCACCAGCAGATCGACACGCCCGTTCAGGGCATCCGCCTCGGCTGCGGCGGCCTTGCCGCCGTACAGCAGCTCGACGGTCACGCCCAGTTCGCTGCCCAGCGCCTTGAGCAGGTCGGCGCCGGCGCCGATCAGTTGCTGCGGGTTCTGCGGATCGCGCCACAGGTAGGGCGCCTGGTCGGGGTTGCCGGTGGCGATCAGCCGCTCGCACTTGCCGGCGGCCTGGACCTGGCTCGAACCGGCCAGGACCAGCAGCGCCAGGGCAAGGCGCGACAGGGTGGAACGGATGGGCATGGAAAACCTCGCAAGTCTGTACCGGCGCCCAGTGTAGGGCAGAGCCGGCCGCGACCGACAGACGGAAAGCCGGGCGATACAAAAAACCCGCTCCGGGGAGCGGGTTCTTTCGGGCGGTCAGGCGCTTACAGGGCCTTTTCCAGCTCGGGGACGATCTCGAACAGGTCGCCCACCAGGCCGTAGTCGGCGACCTGGAAGATCGGCGCCTCCTCGTCCTTGTTGATCGCCACGATCACCTTGGAATCCTTCATGCCGGCCAGGTGCTGGATGGCGCCGCTGATGCCGACAGCGATGTACAGCTGCGGCGCGACGATCTTGCCGGTCTGGCCGACCTGCAGGTCGTTGGGCACGAAGCCGGCGTCGACGGCGGCGCGCGAGGCACCGACGGCGGCGCCGAGCTTGTCGGCCAGCTTGTAGAGCAGTTGGAAGTTGTCGCCGTTCTGCATGCCGCGGCCGCCGGAGATCACCACCTTGGCGGCGGTCAGCTCGGGACGCTCGGACTTGGCCAGCTCCTCGCCGACGAAGGCGGAAATGCCGGCATCGCTGCCGCCAGCCAGCGCCTCGATGGCGGCATTGCCGCCCTCGGCCGCCACGGCGTCGAAGCCGGTGCCGCGCACGGTGATGACCTTGACCGGCGCGCTCGACTGCACGGTGGCGATGGCGTTGCCGGCGTAGATCGGGCGCTTGAAGGTGTCGGCGCTCTCGACCTTGATGATCTCGGATATCTGATCGACGTCCAGCAGCGCGGCGACGCGCGGCAGCACGTTCTTGCCGGTGGTGGTAGCGGCGGCCAGCACGTGGCTGTAACCCTTGCCCAGCTCGGCGATCAGCGGCGCGACGTTCTCCGGCAGCTGGTGGGCGAAGGCGGCGCTGTCGGCGACCAGCACCTTGGCGACGCCGGCGACCTTGGCGGCAGCCTCGGCGACCGCGGCGCAACCCTGGCCGGCGACCAGCACGTGGACGTCGCCACCGATCTGGGCGGCGGCGGCCACGGTATTCAGGGTGGCCGGGGCCAGGGCGGCGTTGTTGTGTTCGGCAATGACGAGAATGGCCATCAGATCACCTTCGCTTCGTTCTTCAGTTTCTCGACCAGTTCGGCCACCGACTTGACCTTGATGCCGGCGCTGCGCGCGGCCGGCGCCTCGACCTTGAGGATCTTCACGGTCGAGGCGGTGGACACGCCGAGGGCGTCCGGAGTGACGGTCTCCAGCGGCTTCTTCTTGGCCTTCATGATGTTCGGCAGGGAAGCGTAGCGCGGCTCGTTGAGACGCAGGTCGGTGGTGACGATGGCCGGCAGCTTGAGGGCGACGGTCTGCAGGCCGCCGTCGATCTCGCGGGTGACGTTGACTTGGTCGCCATTCACTTCCACCTTGGAGGCGAAGGTGCCCTGGGCGAAGCCGGTCAGCGCGGCGAGCATCTGGCCGGTCTGGTTGTTGTCGCTGTCGATGGCCTGCTTGCCGAGGATGACCAGTTGCGGCTGCTCCTTGTCGACCACGGCCTTGAGCAGCTTGGCCACGGCCAGGGAGTTCAGCTCGTCGGCGGACTCGACCAGGATGGCGCGGTCCACGCCGAGGGCCAGGGCGGTACGCAGCTGTTCCTGGGCGGCGGCCGGCCCCACGGAGACGGCGACGATTTCGCTGGCGACACCCTTTTCCTTCAGGCGCACCGCCTCTTCCACGGCGATCTCGCAGAACGGGTTCATCGACATCTTGACGTTGGCGAGGTCGACGCCGGAGTTGTCCGCCTTGACGCGGACCTTGACGTTGTAATCGACCACTCGCTTGACAGCTACCAGAATCTTCATGGATTCCTCGTGTTCTCCGGTGAGTTGATATGGCGACGTCTGGGCTGCCGCCAGGCCGGGCTGCCCGCCGGATCGAACCGACTCTCAGCTGTACCGCGACCGACATAAACGCCGTATCTTGACGATATCACCCAGACCGGTCAATACGACAAAACTTCCACAGCACCGGCGCAGCCCTTTAAAATGGGCCCTTTCAGCCCACATGCAACAAAAGCTTGTACCGGCATTGCCGTCCGGCGTAAATATATTGCGCTGCACAAAAACCGCCTTGCGGATTCCAACAAGCAGATTGCCAGCCTTGAGTTAGGAGATAGAGAGAGTGGAACGCGAATACATGGAATTCGACGTTGTCATCGTCGGAGCGGGCCCTGCCGGCCTGTCCGCCGCCTGCCGCCTGAAGCAGAAGGCCGCCGAAGCCGGCCAGGAGCTCAGCGTCTGCGTGGTGGAGAAAGGCTCCGAAGTCGGCGCCCACATCCTCTCCGGCGCGGTGTTCGAGCCGCGTGCGCTGGCCGAACTGTTCCCCGACTGGAAGAGCCTCGGCGCCCCGCTCAACACCCCGGTCAAGCGCGACGACATCTACCTGCTGAAGAGCAGCGAGGCCGCCACCAGGATCCCCGACTTCGCCGTGC
>NZ_CAJGBM010000026.1:0-32686 GCF_904426495.1 Pseudomonas sp. OF001
TGAGCACGCCCTTGGGCAGCAGGTCGCCGATGATCTCCAGCAGCACGGTGATCGACAGCGGAGTCTGCTCGGCCGGCTTCAGCACGATGCAGTTGCCGGCGGCCAGCGCCGGGGCCAGCTTCCAGGCCGCCATCAGCAGCGGGAAGTTCCACGGAATGATCTGGCCGACCACGCCCAGCGGCTCGTGGAAGTGGTAGGCGGCGGTGGTGTCGTTGATCTCGGCGGCGGCGCCTTCCTGGGCGCGGATGCAGCCGGCGAAGTAGCGGAAGTGGTCGGCGGAGAGCGGCACGTCGGCGTTGAGGGTCTCGCGCACGGCCTTGCCGTTGTCCCAGGTCTCGGCGACGGCGAGCACTTCCAGGTTCTGCTCGATGCGGTCGGCGATTCTGAGCAGGATGTTGGCGCGGTCCTGCACCGAGGTGCGGCCCCAGGCGTCGGCGGCGGCGTGGGCGGCGTCCAGCGCCAGCTCGATGTCGGCGGCATCGGAGCGCGGGAATTCGGCGATCACCTCGCCGGTGACCGGCGTGGTGTTGGTGAAGTACTGGCCGTTGACCGGCGCGACGAACTCGCCGCCGATGTAGTTGCCGTAGCGCGGCTTGAGGGAAAGGATGGCGCCTGCGCTGCCCGGTTGTGCGTAGATCATGCTGACTCTCCGAAACGACGATTCTTGTAGTTGTGGCGCTGCGCACTGACGGCGGGGCGCGGCGGCCTGGAGACGATCATGCGCCGCCCGTCCCCGCCTGACTTGACCGTCGCGGAGAGGTGCTGTCGTGCGAAGTCAACTTTTGCGTCGCCGCCGGCCGCGTGTCACCCGCGGTCAAATCGCCCGCGTCGTCGCGCTGCGGGTGTTTCCAAACCACCCGCCTTGCGCACCGTTCCGGTGCGGCACGCTTCCGGCGCCGGCCTGTGAGCCGCGCGAGCGCTGGGGTGGCGCGGCATGCGAGAGCCCGGCGCGGAACTTGCTTGGAATTGCCGGTTGTTCCTGCGGAGAGTTCCACCATGAGCCCGTTGCTCGCCCCTCCTGCCGGCCTGGCCGGCCTGCCGGAGTTGTCCGCCCAGCGCCACAGCGGCGTGCTGGCCGCGGCCGCCAGCGGCCTGTGCAGCTTCATCGACCGGCACGGCGGCGATCCCGACCGCATCCTCGGCGTCTCGGGCATCGACCCCGAGCAATTGCAGCACCCGACCCTGAGCCTGGCGCTGCCCAACTACTGCCAGGTGCTGGAAGAAGCGGCGCGGCAGTCCGGCTGCGACAATTTCGGCCTGTACTACGGCCAGCAGTTCAGGCCGCAGGAACTCGGCCTGCTCGGCTACATCGGCCTGTGCTCGGCGACCCTCGAGCAGGCGCTGATCAACTTCGCCCGCGCCTTCCCGCTGCACCAGCGCAACAGCCTGATCCGCCTGGTCGACGAGGGCGAGTGCTACCGCTTCGACTACCAGGTGCGCCACGGCGCCATCCTGGTCCGCCGCCAGGATGCCGAGCTGACCCTGGGCATGGCTCTCAACCTGATCCGCCACGTGCTGGGCAGCCAGTGGGCGCCGCGCGCCGTGCACTTCGAGCACCCGCGCCCGGAGCACTGGCACGAGCACTGCAAGGTGTTCGACGCCCCGGTGTACTTCGAGCAGCCGTGCAATTCGCTGCTGATCCCCAAGCGCGACCTCGGCCGCGCCATGCCCGAGCACAACCCGACCCTGCTGCTGGTGATGCAGGACTCGCTGCGCCAGCTCAGCCTGGCCGGCCGCGAGGCACCGAACATCGTCGACGACACCCGCGCCCGGGTGCGCCAGCAGCTGCTGGCCGGCGAGCCGAGCCTGGAGGATGTCGCCGAGCAGATGGGCCTGGCCAGCTGGTCGCTGCAGCGCCGCCTGCGCGAGCAGGGCCTCACCTTCAGCCAGCTGGTCGACAAGGTGCGCTGCGAGCTGGCCACCCACTACCTGCGCCAGCAGCAGCTGCCGATCTCCGAGCTGGCGCCGCTGCTCGGCTACTCGGAAACCAGCGCCTTCTCGCGCGCCTTCCGCCGCTGGTTCGGCGTCAGCCCGCGGCAGTGGCGCCAGGGCGGCGCGCACTGAGCGACGCCCGCCCCGGCGGCTGGCTCAGGCGCCGAAGTCGAGGACGATGCGCCCCTCGATCTGCCCCCTGTGCATGCGGGCGAAGATGTCGTTGATGTTTTCCAGCGGCTCGCTGGCGACCGTGGCGTGCACCTTGCCCTGGCCGGCGAAGTCCAGCGCCTCCTGCAGGTCCAGGCGGGTACCGACGATGGAGCCGCGCACCGTGGTGCCGTTGAGCACCATGTCGAAGATCGACAGGCTGAACTCGCCGGGCGGCAGGCCGTTGAGGGCGACGGTGCCGCCGCGGCGGGCCATGCCCAGGGCCTGCTCGAAGGCCTTCGCCGAGACGGCGGTGACCAGCACGCCGTGCATGCCGCCGACCTCCTGCTGCAGGTAAGCCGCCGGGTCCTGCTGGCGGGCGTTGACGGTGAGGCTGGCGCCGAGCCGCCGGGCGAACTCGAGCTTGGCGTCGTCGACGTCCACCGCGGCGACGTTCAGGCCCATGGCGCAGGCGTACTGCACGGCCATGTGACCGAGGCCGCCGATGCCGGAGATCGCCACCCACTGGCCCGGACGGGTATCGGTCATCTTCAGGCCCTTGTAGACGGTCACTCCGGCGCAGAGGATCGGCGCGATCTCGACGAAGCCGACGTTGTCCGGCAGACGGCCGACGTACTCGGCCTCGGCCAGCGCGTATTCGGCGAAGCCGCCGTTCACCGAGTAGCCGGTGTTGTGTTGCGCGAGGCAGAGGGTTTCCCAGCCGCCCAGGCAGTGCTCGCAATGGCCGCAGGCGGAGTGCAGCCAGGGAATGCCGACCCGGTCGCCTTCCCTGATGTGGGTGACCCCGGCGCCCACGGCGACCACGTGGCCGACGCCCTCGTGGCCGGGAATGAACGGTGGCTGGGGCTTGACCGGCCAGTCGCCCTGGGCGGCGTGCAGGTCGGTGTGGCAGACGCCGCAGGCGGCGATCTTCACCAGCAGTTGGCCGGGACCGGGGGTGGGTACCGGTACTTCGCGGATCTCCAGCGGCTTGCCGAATGCGGCGACAACCGCCGCTTTCATCGTCTTGGCCATGATGATGGCCCTCGTCGAGCGGATGGATGACCCATTCAGTAAAGACCGCCCGGTGTGGCTCGCCAGACCAGGGGACGGAAGGCGGATGAGCGCGCAAAAAAAAGCCTGACCCGCGAGGGTCAGGCAAAACTGAGGGTTGTTGCTCGTTTCAGCCGCGATCAGCAGTAGCGATCGATGTAGGCGATCTCGGGCTGGCTGCGAACTGCCGGCCATTCCTGTTGCAGGGTCTGGTACACGCGGCCGATGAATTCCTTGTCGGCGGCGGCCTTCTTGCCCACGTAGCCCTTGCCGCGGTGGTAGGTGCGCAGGCGGGCGCGCATGCCGGGGGTGCGCTTCTCGAATTCGTCCTCGCCGAGTTCCGGTGCCAGGGTGTCCAGGTGCACCTCGCCGCACTCGCTGATCCACAGGATGTGGCTGCCGTGGGTGTCCTTGCGGGTGGCGAACAGCTTGGCCAGGTCTTCGGGAGTGTGCTGGTTGTTCAGATTCATGGTGTGAGCCCCTTAATTGTCGGTCGAAAACGTCGATTCTGAATTTGGGTGGACCCGGATACCGTCGGCGGTAGGCCGACGAGTGCACGCTGGGTCGCCTCTCAACCTGAGCCTGATGTAGCGCTGATCCAAGCGAGCTACAGAAGGCGGCAGAGCGTTGAAGCCTGCGGCGGGATCGCAGGGTCGGGGAGCAGGAGGTGGACGTTCGAAGATGCGGGAAGGCTCAACCGAGCAGCATACGGCCTTGGCCAGCATCATGAAGACGTTTCACCAGCGCTTCTCGTCCGCAGACGAACTTGCCAGTCAACTTCATCAGTCTGCCTTGTGGGCAGTACAAGCACGGGAGTCCGGCTGGTGGGCCGGAGAGACGCTGGAACCCCTTGCCAGGGCCCCCGCGTCTGGGAGTGGCTTCATCCTGCAATGCGGGATGGGCCCTCGTCAACAGTTTTGTAGCGTTTTTTTTGCCGCACTACAAAAGCACTACGGAAAGCCAGTACCAAGGTAGCGAGTCGGCCTGGATGAATGCCGCTAACGCGCCATCACCACCCCCTCCAGCTCCAGCACCTCGCCGCTGCCTGCGTAGATGCCGCCGCCGCGCTCCTGCACCGGACGCTCGCTGCCGTCGGCGCACAGCAGGCGGTAGTCGACGCTGAAGGGGCGGCCTTCCTGCAGGCCGCGCTGCACCGCCAGCCACACCCGCTGGCGGTCGGCGGGATGGATCAGGCTGTTCCAGCTCAGCCGCCGGCTGCCGACCAACTGCGCGGGGCTGTAGCCGGTCAGCGCCAGGCAACCGCCGCTGACGTAGGCCATGCTCCAGTGCGGGTCGTTGCGGCAGCGGTAGAGCATCAGCGGCAGGTCGTCGAGCAGGTTGCCCAGATCCTGCGGGCCGACCGCCAGGTGACGCACCTCCGGCAGCGACGCCTCCCGCTGCTCGCCGGAACGATGGGCCCAGGCCGCCAGCTCCAGGCGCGAATGCAGGCCGAGCTTGCTCAGCAGGTGGCGGACGTGAACCTTCACCGTGCCGTCGCTGATGCCCAGCTGGCGGGCGATCAGCTTGTTGCTCAGGCCCTCGGCGATCAGCGCCAGGGTCTGCCGTTCCCGTTCGGTCAACTCGGGCGCGCCCGGCCCCGGGGCGCCCATCATCCCCGCTCTCCCAGCCGGCGGGTGGGCATGTTCGCGTGCGACGCCATGGGTAGTCCCTCGCAGAAAGGATCGCCGGAACCACGCAGCAAGTTCCGTGCCCCAGGCGCGTCGCCGCGCGAAACCTGCAGGAAACCATCTTTCCCTCCAGGCATATCAACCCCCCCTGCACCAACGCGAAGCAGAGCGTCCGTTGCCCGCCTGTTCGCGGTGCTTCAGCGCCGATCAGCCACCGATCTACCTCCAACGGCGTATCTCCACCGGCAGAGTTTCGCCGCGGCGCGGTCACGGTAGCGTAATTCGCAACGGGAAATTTTGTTTCCCAAGAATCCGCCACTCACCGTTCCCAGGAGCTGACCATGACCACTCGCATCGCCATCATCGGCGCCGGCCCCTCGGGCCTTGCCCAGCTGCGCGCCTTCCAGTCCGCCAGGGCCAAGGGCGCCGAGATCCCCGAACTGGTCTGCTTCGAGAAGCAGCAGGACTGGGGCGGCATGTGGAACTACACCTGGCGCACCGGCCTCGACGAGAACGGCGAGCCGGTGCACGGCAGCATGTACCGCTACCTGTGGTCGAACGGGCCCAAGGAGTGCCTGGAGTTCGCCGACTACACCTTCGACGAGCACTTCGGCCGGCCGATCGGCTCCTACCCGCCGCGCGAAGTGCTGTGGGACTACATCAAGGGCCGCGTGGAGAAGGCCGGCGTGCGCGACTACATCCGCTTCAACAGCGCGGTGCGCCAGGTCAGCTTCGATCCGGCCAGCGGCCTGTTCACCGTCAGCGTGCACGACTACACGAAGCACGAAACCTACGCGGAAACCTTCGACTACGTGGTCTGCGCCAGCGGCCACTTCTCCACCCCCAACGTGCCCTACTTCCCGGGCTTCGAGAGCTTTGCCGGCCGGGTGCTGCACGCCCACGACTTCCGCGACGCGCTGGAGTTCAAGGGCAAGGACGTGCTGATCGTCGGCGCCAGCTACTCGGCCGAGGACATCGGCTCGCAATGCTACAAGTACGGCGCTCGCTCGATCACCAGCTGCTACCGCAGCGCGCCCATGGGCTACCAGTGGCCGGCCAACTGGGAGGAGAAGCCGCTGCTGGAGCGCGTCGAGGGTCACAGCGCCTGGTTCGCCGACGGCAGCCACAAACACATCGACGCGGTGATCCTGTGCACCGGCTACAAGCACCACTTCCCCTTCCTCGCCGAGGAGCTGTGCCTGAAGACCGACAACCGCCTGTGGCCGCTGAACCTGTACAAGGGCGTGTTCTGGGAGGCCAACCCGAAGCTGATCTACCTGGGCATGCAGGACCAGTGGTACAGCTTCAACATGTTCGACGCCCAGGCCTGGTACGTGCGCGACGTGCTGCTCGGCCGCATCGCCCTGCCCGGGCGCGAGGAAATGCACGCGGAGAACCTCGCCTGGCGCGCCGAGGAGGAAACCCTGCAGGACGCCAGGGAAATGTTCGAGTTCCAGGGCAAGTACATCCAGCAGTTGATCGACGCCACCGACTATCCGCGCTTCGACATCGCCGCGGTGAACCAGACCTTCCTGCAATGGAAGAAGGACAAGTACGCGGACATCATGGGCTACCGCGACAAGTGCCATCGCTCGCTGATGACCGGCACCCTGGCCACCCCCCACCACACCCCCTGGCTCGACGCGCTGGACGACTCGATGGCCGCCTACCTGTCCGACCAGCCGGAGCAGTCGCTCAAGGCGGTCGGCTGACGCCCGTAGGGTGCGCCATGCGCACCACGCGCGTGCCCGATGGTGCGCACGGCGCACCCACCGGACCTCGACGGCGCCACCACACGGTGCGCGCGGCGCACTACGAGACCTGTCCTCCCGAAGACTTCCGCCGCGCCCTCGCGCAGGAGCCTTGCATGCACACGCCCGTGATTTCCCGACCGCGCGAACCCGCGCTGTTCGCCCGCGCCCCGGCGCTGGAACGCCACCGCGTCGCCCCCGGCGGGCTGACCGTGGTCGCCCTCGAGCCCGGCGACCGTCTCGAGGTGATCGACCTCGAAGGCCGGCAGAGCGCCGAGCTGCTGGCCTTCGCCGGCGGCCGTGCCGCCCTGAGCGCCCTCGGCCTGAGCGCCAGCCCCGGCGCGCGCTTCATCGGCGAGCTGCTCGCCGACGACAGCGCCGCATCGCTGCACACCCGCCTCGGTCTGGCCCGGCGCGACATCGACTGCCGCGCACTGCCCGACGCCGCCCGCCTGTGGGACGGCGACACCGCGGCCGGCTTCTCCCGCCGGTTCACCGCCGGCGCCGCGCTGCTGGTGCTGGTCGCCGCCCCCGGCGGCGCAGTGGCGGTGGATAGCCAGCAGCGCGCCAGCGAGCTGCGCCTGCTCATCCGGCGCGCCAACCCGCGCAGCGTGCTGGCCCCGCCGCTGCCGGCGCCGCTCGGCGAGCTGGTCGACGAGTTCACCATCAGCCCCGGCACGGCGCGCGACTACGTGGTCGCGGCCGGCCAGTACGTGCAGGTGCTCGACGTGGCCGGCCGGCAGTGCTCGGACTTCGTCGCCTTCGACCGCCGCGGCCTCGATGGCGGCCGCGAGATCGACCTCGACCCCACCGTGACCCGCACCCTCAACGGCAACGCCTATCCCGGCCCGGGGCTGTTCAGCAAGTTCTTCGACCGCGACCTGCAGCCGATGCTGGAAGTGGTGCGCGACACCGTCGGCCGCCACGACACCTTCGCCCTCGCCTGCACGTCGCGCTACTACGAAAGCCAGGGCTACTTCGGCCACGCCAACTGCAGCGACAACCTCAGCCGCGCGCTGGCTGCCCATGGCGTGGGCGCCCGCGCCGGCTGGCCGGCGATCAACTTCTTCTTCAACACCGGCATCGACGCCCACCAGCAGCTGACCCTCGACGAGCCGTGGTCGCGCCCCGGCGACTACGTGCTGCTGCGCGCGCTGACCGACCTGGTGTGCGCCAGCAGTTCCTGCCCGGACGACATCGATCCGGCCAACGGCTGGCAGCCGACCGACATCCACATCCGCGTGTATTCCGCCAAGGAGCGTTTCAGCATGGCCATGGCCACCCGCAAGACCGCCGACGCCGACCCGGTGCTGACCCGCGAGAGCGGCTTCCACCCCGGCACCAGCGCGCTGACCGGCAACTTCGTCGACTACCGCGGCTGGTGGACGCCGACCCACTACGCGGGCTTCGGCGCCATCGAGGAGTACCACGGTTGCCGCGAACGGGTGGCGGTGATGGACCTGTCCGCGCTGCGCAAGTTCGAGGTGCTCGGCCCGGACGCCGAGGCGCTGCTCAACTACTGCCTGACCCGCGACGTGCGCAAGCTGGCGGTCGGCCAGGTGGTGTACTCGGCGATGTGCTACGAGCACGGCGGCATGCTCGACGACGGCACCCTGCTGCGTCTCGGCCCGGACGCCTTCCGCTGGATCGGCGGCGAGGACTTCGCCGGCGACTGGCTGCGCCAGCAGGCCGACAAGCTCGGCATGAAGGTGTGGGTGAAGTCCGCCTCCGAGCAGATCCACAACGTCGCCGTGCAGGGGCCGCGCTCGCGCGAGCTGCTCAGCCAGATGATCTGGACGCCGCCCAGCCAGCCGCAACTGGAAGAACTCGGCTGGTTCCGCTTCCTGGTCGGCCGCCTCGACGACTACAACGGCTGCCCGCTGATGGTCTCGCGCACCGGCTACACCGGCGAGCTGGGCTACGAGATCTGGTGCCACCCCAGCGACGCCATGCAGGTCTGGCAGCGCCTGTGGCAGCTCGGCGAGCCCATGGGGCTGGTGCCGCTTGGCCTGCACGCGCTGGACATGCTGCGCATCGAGGCCGGGCTGATCTTCGCCGGCTACGAGTTCTGCGACCAGACCGACCCGTTCGAGGCCGGCATCGGCTTCTGCGTGCCGCTGAAAAGCAAGCAGGACGACTTTATCGGCCGCGAAGCGCTGCTGCGCCGCAGCGCCCATCCGCAGCACAAGCTGGTCGGCCTGGTGCTGGACGGCAACGAGCCGGCGCAGCACGGCGACTGCGTGCGCGACGGCCGCGCGCAGATCGGCGTGGTCACCAGCGCCACCCGCTCGCCGCTGACCGGCAGGAACGTCGCCCTGTGCCGGCTGGACATCGGCTACTGCACACCCGGCACCGCGGTGGGGATCGGCAAGCTCGACGGCCAGCAGAAGCGCATCGCCGCCACCGTGACCGCGCCGATCTTCTACGACCCGGACAAGAGCCGCGTGCGCGCCTGAGCGCCGCTCCCCTGCTCATCGCTTACCACTCAACCAGAGGAACAGACCATGAAGCGATTCGGACTTCTGCGTCGCAGCCTGATCGGCACGCTCCTGCTATCGGGCTCCATCGGAGCATGGGCGGATGACGCCGCCCCGACATTGAACAGCGGCGACACCGCCTTCGTGGTGGTGTGCGCGCTGGTGGTGCTGCTGATGACCCTGCCCGGCCTGGGCCTGTTCTACGGCGGCATGGCGCGCAGCAAGAACGTGCTGTCGGTGCTGATGCAGGTGTTCTCCGGCGCCGCGCTGATGGCGCTGCTGTTCGCCGTCTACGGCTACAGCCTGACCTTCACCGACGGCGGCGAGCTGCAGGCGTTCATCGGCGGCACCGACAAGCTGTTCCTGCAGGGCGTCGGTCCGGACTCGCTGCAGGGCAGCATTCCCGAGCTGCTGTACTTCCTGTTCATGCTGCTGTTCGCCGCCATCACCCCGCCGATCATCGTCGGCTCCTTCGCCGAGCGCATGAAGTTCTCCGCCGTGATGGTGTTCATGGCGCTGTGGCTGACCCTCAACTACATCCCCATGGCGCACATGGCCTGGGGCGGCGGCTGGGTGTTCGCCCTCGGCGTGCAGGACTTCGCCGGCGGCAACGTGGTGCACCTCAACGTCGGCATCGCCTCGCTGGTCGGCGCCTGGCTGATCGGCCGGCGCCGCGGCTTCGGCACCGCGACCCTGTCGCCACACAACATGACCATGACCGTCACCGGCGGCTGCCTGCTGTGGGTCGGCTGGCTGGGCTTCTGCGGCGGCTGCGTGCTGGCGGCCAACGGCTTCGCCATGCTGGTGATGGTCAACACCATGCTGGCAAGCTGCGCCGGCGCCCTGGCCTGGATGCTCGCCGAGTGGCAGTACCGCGGCAAGCCGAGCATGTTCGGCGCGGTGTCCGGCGCCATCGCCGGGCTGGTGGCGGTCACCCCGGCGTGCGGCTTCGTCGGCCCGATGGGCGCCATCGGCCTGGGCCTGATCGCCGCACCGATCTGCGTCTGGGCCGTCGACAGGCTCAAGCCGCTGATCGGCCTGGACGACGCCTTCGACGTGTTCGGCGTGCACGGCGTCGCCGGCATCGTCGGCGGCCTGCTCACCCCGGTGTTCGCCATGAGCGTCCTCGGCGGCCAGGGCTTCGCCGCAGGACGCGGACTGCTCGACCAGCTGGCGGTCAACGGCGGTGCCATGCTGTTCAGCATCCTCTACTCGGCGCTGAGCAGCTGGCTGGCGTTCAAGCTCGCCGCGCTGCTGTGCCGGGGCCTGCGCGTCGACGAGGAGCACGAGGTCTACGGCCTGGATCTCTCCAGCCACGGCGAGGTCGGCTACAAGTACGCCAACTGAGTTCCCCGCCCCGCGGCCCGTCCGGCCGCGGGGCGGTGCGTGCCGGCCAGCGGCGACGGCTCCCGGATGGCGGCATGGCCGGGCCACGCCCTGCGGCACCATGTCACGCACAGGAATGTGACGCAGCGCACAAAGCACGCGCGCCGCCGCCATCGCCGCGTAAGACCTTGATCGACTTCGACGCCGCCGCCGCCTTGGGCATACTCCCGTCGCTCGACGCGCGAGCGGTGCGCCCCGCCGCTCACGGCCCCATGGGGGGTTTCTTGGCCAATAACGAAAGAAAAATAGAAAAATGAAAATTCGCTGCTTTGCACCCGCTGTCGCTCTCCTCGTCGTCGCCCACCAGGCCATCGCCCAGGGCGATCCCGCCCAACAGCCGTTCAAGTACCTCGACCTGCCGGTGAAGGAGGCCGCCAGCCGCGCCGGCGTGCAGCCCAACCAGGCCAACAACGTGGTGTTCGACACCGCCAGGCACCACGTCTTCCTCGAGGCTGACGGCACCAGCATCGGCTACGCCGACGTCGAGTTCCGCGGTACTCCCCCGTGCAGCCCGAAGCAGCCGCTCGACTCGGTGGCGGCGCTCAAGGAACTGGGCGTCGACGCCAGCGCGCTCGAACTGGCCATCGACAAGCCCGACAACCACACCTACTACGACCACCAGCAGGGCATCAAGGTGAGCGTCACCTGCAACTACGAAGGTGCCCCGCTGACCGCCGGCTTCAGCCGCAAGCAGTACGGCGTGCTGATGGGCAGCACCAACCGCTGATGTCCCGCCCCCGGGCTGCCGCGGCCCGGGGCGCAGATTTCCGGCAACACATCGGCCAACGCGCCAGACAGGGTTATGATGGCTTCCCGACCGTTCCATCGCGAGGAAGCCCCATGGATACGTTCATGCAAGCCGCCATCGAGGAAGCCCGAGCGGGCCTCGCCGAGGGCGGCATCCCCATCGGCTCGGTGATCGTCCACCGGGGCCGCATCATCGGCCGCGGCCACAACCGCCGGGTGCAGCAGGGCAGCGCCATCCGCCACGGCGAGATGGACGCCTTCGAGAACGCCGGCCGCCAGCCGGCCAGCGTCTACCGCGACGCGGTGCTCTACACCACCCTGTCGCCCTGCCCGATGTGCAGCGGCGCCATCCTGCTCTACGGCATCCCGAAGGTGATCGTCGGCGAGAACCGTACCTTCATGGGCGAGGAGGAGCTGCTGCGCGCGCGCGGCGTGCAGGTCGAGGTGCTGCAGGATGAAACCTGCATCGCCCTGATGCGCGAGTTCATCGCTGCGCGTCCCGAGCTGTGGAACGAGGACATCGGCGTCGACGACGCGGGGCAGGCCTGAATGCCGCACGGCGCCACCGAGCACCGCCCCCTGGCGCCGCTGGCCGCCTGGCAGGCCGCCGTCGCCGCCGGCTTCCAGGCCGACGAGGCCCAGCGCCAGGCCGCGCAGCTGCTGGACGACTGCCATGCGGCGCTGCACCGCAGCGGCCCGCCGCCACGCGGGGTGTACCTGTGGGGGCCGGTCGGCCGCGGCAAGACCTGGCTGATGGACCAGTTCCACGCCAGCCTGCAGGTGCCGGCGCGGCGCCAGCACTTCCACCATTTCATGCGCTGGGTGCACCGCCGCCTGTTCCAGCTCACCGGCACCGCCGACCCGCTGCCGGCGCTGGCCCGCGAACTGGCCGCCGAGGTGCGCGTGCTGTGCTTCGACGAGCTGTTCGTCAGCGACATCGGCGACGCCATGCTGCTCGGCCCGCTGCTGCAGGCGCTGTTCGTCGAGCAGGTCACCGTGGTCGCCACCTCCAACCAGCCGCCGGCGCAGCTGTACGCCGATGGCTTCAACCGCCAGCGCTTCCTGCCGGCGATCGCCGCCCTCGAGCGGCACATGCAGGTGGTGGCGGTGGACGGCGGCACCGATCACCGCCTGCATCCCGGCGCGCTGCAGCAGCGCTACTGGATCGCCGAGACCGGCCAGCCCAGCGCGCTGGAGGCGGTGTTCGCGCAGCTGAGCGCCGGCCTGCCGGTGTCCACCGAGCCGGTCGAGATCGGCCCGCGCCGGATCGGCGCGCTGCGCCACAGCCCGGCGGCGCTCTGGTGCCGCTACGCCGACCTCTGCCAGCAGCCGCTGGCGGCCTTCGACTTCATCGCCCTGTGCGACCGCTTCCCGGCGATCCTGCTCGGCGAAGTGCCCAACCTCAGCGCCCGCCGGCGCGCCGCGCGCATCGCCCGCGGCACCGAGGACGGCGTGGAACGGGTGGTCGCCGGCGACCGCCAGTTGCCCGAGCTGTCGGTGCTCGACGACAGCGTGCGGCGCTTCATCGCCCTGGTCGACGAGTGCTACGACCGCCGCGTGCCGCTGTACCTGGAAGCGCAGGTGGCGCTGGAGCAGCTGTACACCGAGGGCGGCCTGGCCTTCCCGTTCCGCCGCACGCTGAGCCGCCTGCGCGAGATGCAGCTGGCGCGCTTCGCCAGGCCCTGAACGCCTCGCGCGAGCGCCGGGCAGGCGCAACCTGCGCCAGTCCGGGCGCGCCATCGCAGCCGGGAAGTCGGTCTGCTGCGGCGACCGCGCGCGTCAGGCGGCAGCAAGGGCAGGAGTGCGATCCTGCCTTGCCGCCTGCGGGGAAAACCTCATGCGTCAGGCCGAGGCGCGACGCGCCTGCAGCCGCTGCTCGCCCTCGCGGATCCGCTCGGCAAGGCCCAGCAGATCGCCGGGGCTGAAATACAGCCTGCGCGACAGCGCGCCGAGGCTCATGCGCCAGACCCCCTCCTCCCGGCCGGGACGCCCCTGCTCGGCCTCGTACACCCAGACGCTCCCGTACACCACCACGCTGCCGCTGACGGTCAGCATGCCGGAGGCGCCCGCCCCGCTCCACTCGCCACCATCGAGCAGCTGGCAGCAGCCAATGCCGCGGACCCGCCGCACGAACATCTGTTCGGCGTCGACCACGCCATGGGCGAAGGAGCAATCGATGAAGACCCGGCACAGCTCGGCCTGGCACAGGGTCAGCAACTGCCGGCTGCCCAGGGACAGGCCGGTCAGTTCACGCAAACGATCCAGAGCCTGCGACGCATCCAGCCACGACTCCGGGCAATACGCCATGTCCATCCCTTGCCTCCTTATGGCTGTTGTTCTTGTAGGAATAAGGCTAGCAGCCACGCTGGAGGGCGTCGCTGCGACTTTCCGCAGAAGCGGAAAATATCCGACCGACATGGTGGGACGACTGGCGGCATGGCACCGGCCCGCCGGCGCAGATGAACCGCTGCGCGGCTCAGGCCAGTTGCGGCGAAAACAGCTTGAGCCCGACCACCCCGGCGACGATCAGCGCCAGGCAGGCGATACGCCCGGCGTTGGCGGCCTCGCCGAGGAAGGCGATGCCGTAGATCGCCGTGCCCACCGCGCCGATGCCGACCCACACCGCATAGGCGGTGCCCACCGGCAGGGTGCGCATGGCCAGGGCCAGCAGGTACAGGCTGAGGCCGATGAACAGCGCGCAGTAGAGCGTCGGCCACAGGCGGGTGAAGCCTGCGGTCCTCGGGATGACGGCGGCATAGCAGATCTCGCAGATGCCGGCGCTGATCAGGAACCACCAGCCGGCGCTGGTACCGGTGAACATGTCTCCCCCCTTGCAATGAAAAACAGGCGGCACGTCCGTGTGCCGCCCGGTTCCTGCCCCAGGAACTCGTTGACGGACGCCGACCATCGTGCGGGCGGCGCCGGTATCTATTCGCAGGGTGCGCCATGCGCACCGCCCCGATGTGGAGAGCGGTGCGCACGGCGCCCCCCACTGATCAGCCCTTGGCCGTGCGCTTCTTCTTCTCCGGGTCGTCGAACGGCATGCTGTGGGCGATGGCCTTGACGTTCAGGCTGCCACGCACCTCCAGCGGGCAGCCCTGCTCGGCGTAGGGCACCTCCATCCGCGCGATGGCCATCGACTGGCCGGTCAGACGCGAGTACATGGCGCAGGTGATCACCCCGACCTGGCGGCCGTCGGCCCACAGGCTGTCGCCGCCGGCGGCGGCCTGCTCGCCCTCGAGCAGCACGCCGAAGATCCGGAAACGCTCCTTGCCCTTGAGCCTTGCATGTTCCAGGCCACCGCGGAACTCGCCCTTGGTCGGCGACACGGTGAAGTCCAGGCCCAGTTCCCACAGGGTGTCCCCGGCGGCCTGGTCGGCGAATGGGTACATCTCCGAGTTGTCGTAGGGGAAGAACAGCAGGTAGCTCTCCACCCGCAGCCAGTCCAGCGCGGTGAAGGCGCAGGGGATGATGCCCAGCGCCTTGCCCTTCTCCAGGATGGTGTCCCAGAGCAGCGGGGCGTCGGCGGCCTTGCAGAAGATCTCGTAGCCGCGCTCGCCGGTGTAGCCGGTGCGCGAGATCATCACCGGACAGCCGAACAGCCTGGTCTGCAGGTGGTGGAAGTACGGCAGCTCGCGGATGCCGGGCACGTGCTCGGCGAGGAAGTCCACCGCCAGCGGGCCCTGCAGGGAGAGGTCGTGCAGGTCGTCGTCGAACAGCACCGCCACCTGGCGGCCCTGGGCCGAGCGCACCAGCATCTCGTAGCCCTGGCCGGCGCCGTGCACCACCATGAAGGCGTTGGGGCCGGTGCGGTAGATCACGCAGTCGTCGACGAACTTGCCGCTCTCGCTGAGCATGGTCGCGTACACCGACTTGCCCGGATACAGCTTGGAAATGTCGCGGCTGGTGGCGTATTCGAGCAGCGATTCGGCGTGCGGGCCGACGTAGTGGACCTTCTTCAGCCCGGACACGTCCATCAGTCCCGCACGGGTGCGGATCGCCTCGTGGGCCTCGGCCAGCGAGGTGGCGCCGTAGGTCCAGGCGGTGCCCATGCCGTTCCAGTCCTCGAGGGCCGAGCCGAGGGCGCGATGGCGGGAAGCCAGGGCGGAAATTCGCCAGGAATTGGCCATGTCGTTCTCCTTGATCTTTCGGGCGCGCGCCGGCCCATCCGGCGCACGCAAGGCGGTCGGGGTATTAGGGTAATCGCAGGGTGGATGACGCCGCCTGCGGCTTATCCACCGGCCATGGTGGGTAACGCTACGCAGCGACCCCGGCGTCGGGGTCGTATTGGCGCAGCCAGTCCACCACCGTCTGCCGGTAGCGGGTCAGGCCCTTGTAGTCGGCGATGGCCTCGGGCAGGTCGCGCAGCACGCGGTGCAGGCGCCGCGCCCAGACCGGGTTGCTCGCCAGCTCCTCGAGGCTGATCAGGTAGGTGCGGATGCCGAACAGCAGCGCATTGCTGCGCGGCAGGCGCGCCATGTGCTGCAGCTCGACGCGCAGGTGCACCAGTTTCGCGACGTTGTCCGCGGTGACCAGGCCGCGCTCGTGGCCCCACTCGTGGAAGGTTTCCGAGGAAGTGTCCAGGCGCGGGTTGACGGTCATGGTCCAGTTCAGCCGGCGCGCCGGGCGCTCGACCGGGATGTTCAGCAAAAACTTCAGCGCGCGGTCGAACACGCCCAGCTGGTGGGCCATCGGCACCGGCGCATGCCACTGCCTGAAGCTCATGCCGGCGTCGAAGGCCAGCGACCAGTCGGCCGGCCCGGTGACCAGGCCGGCGTCCATGAACAGGTCGCCGTCACGCTGGTCGAGCAGGGCGAAGTCGCCCTGCACCTGGCGGCCGATGTACTCCAGCGGCTCGTACGGCAAGGTGTCGGCGTCGCCGAAGGTGAAGCGCTGGCAGATGTCGAGGGCATGGTTCTCCCAGGTCCACTGGTCGCCGTCGCGGGTCAGGCGGAACAGCTCCGGGTAATCGGCGGCCAGGTGGGTCATCAGCATTTCCAGCGCGTCCCAGCAGGCCTCGTGCATGTGCGGCATGACCACGCAGCGCAGCGGATCGCGGGCCAGCACCCGCGCACGCTCGGCGGTTTCCGAGCGGTAGTGCTCGTCGATGTCGAAGCAGTGCTCGAACACCGAGCCCGGCGCGCCGGAGCCGGCCGGTTCGATGTTGACCGAGTACATGTACTGGTCTTCGGGGAACGGGAAGGGAAAGCGCGCGATGGCCTGCGGGCTGTTGCGGAAGGTGAAATCGTCCCGGTAGCTTTCCAGCGGCTTGAGGGTGACGGACATGACGGACTACTCCTCTCAGAGATCGAGCAACAGGGTGCTGCCGCAACGGCCGCGGGAAACGCAGGGCATCAGTTGGCGGGTGCGTTCGGCGGCGCCGAGGCATGCGTCGCGATGCTCGACCTCGCCGGCGAGATGACGCGTCGCGCACTGGCCGCAGACCCCGCCGCGGCACAGGCTGGGCACCGCCACCCCGGCGGCCTCCAGCGCCTCCAGCAGGCTGACCTCGGCGGGTACCGCGATGCGCCGGCCGCTCCCCGCCAGCTCGGCGACGAAGGGTTCGGCCGGCGCACCGGCGCCGGGCGCGGCGGCGGCGAAGGCTTCCCAGTGCATCCGCTGCGCCGGCCAGCCGAGAGCGGCGGCCGCGTCGCGCACGCCGTCGATCAGCCGCTGCGGACCGCAGACGTAGACGTGGCTGCCGAGCGGCTGGCCAGCCAGCAGGGCCGCCAGGTCGAGGCGCGCGCCGGCGCCGGCGTCGTAGGCACGGAAGCGTGCGCCGAGACGTGCGGCCAGCTCGTCGCGATAGGCGTCGGTGAGGCCGCCGCGACAGGCATGGTGCAGTTCGAAGCTGGCGCCGCGACGCTGCAGTTCGGCGATCTGGGCGAGGAACGGGGTGATGCCGATGCCGCCGGCGATCAGCAGGTGATGCTGCGCCTGGGAATGCAGGGCGAACAGGTTGGCCGGCGGCGACAGCTGCAGGCGGTCGCCCTCGCCCACCTGCTCGTGCAGGAAGCGCGAGCCGCCGCGCGAGTCCTCCTGCAGGCGCACGGCGATGCGGTAGCGCGCGGGCTCGGCCGGATCGCCGAGCAGCGAGTAGGCGTTGCGCAGGGTGCGCTGCGCCGTCGGCAGGTGCACCAGCACATGGCTGCCGGCGGAAAAGCCGGGCAGCGTGCCGTGCGCGGCCTCGAAGGTGAATTCGCGCACCAGCGGGGTCAGCTGGCGCACCGCGGTCACCCGCACGTCGAGCAGTCCGCTCATGGCCGGGCCTCCGCGAAGGGCTGGTCCGGGTCCAGGCACACGCCCATGTAGGCGCCCAGGCGCCGGGAGAAATGCTCGCGCACCAGCAGGCGCACGCCGCAGCCCTGGCAGGTCACCTCACCCTCGCCGCCGATGCTCTGCAGGTGCGCGCAGTGCACGCAGTACAGCTCGCGGCGGCTGCCGGCACGCACCAGTTCGATCTCCTCGGCGAGCAGGCCGCTGCTGCGCGCCAGGCGGTAGACGCGCCAGAGGAAGCTCTCGTCGCCGCAGACGTACAGGCGGCTGCCGACCGGCGCCGCCGACAGCAGGGCGAGCACGCGCACCTGCAGCAGCTCGAAATCGCCGCCGCCGGCTTCGCCGTGCAGGGCGACCCGCTCCACCGCCCGGCCGTCGGCCGTCAGTTGCCCGTGCAGCCGGGCAGCCTCCTCCGCGCCGGCATCCTGGATCACCAGCAGGCGTCGCCCGCTGGCGAGGATGGAAACCTCCGGTGCGTACACCGGCTTGCTGGGCATTGCGCCCGTGACCGCGCCACTCATCCGCCACCCCTCCCGTGCTCCCGCCGGGCAACGCGGCCGGGGGCCGCTGCACGACGGATAAAATTACCCAAGAGAACATTTTGTTCTCAAAGGGAAAGCACATGGCATGCCAGACTCTTTCAATCCGTTGATTTGACGAGAGTTTCAGCGGGAGCAGGGAAATTCGCTTCGTCCCGCGGGAGCCCGGCCGACGACCGCGTGCACAGCCCTTGCGCACGCGGGGCGAAAATGGGGCGGCGGGCGACGCCGACAGGGCGCGATCGGGGCGCTTACTCGTCCTCGCCGTCTTCCTCGAGCTGCGCCCGCAGGCTCTCGTAGGCCGGCGCGGCGTAGATGCCCACCTCCACCGCCAGCTCCAGCACCCGCGGCAGGTCGGCGGTGTACACCAGCACGCACTGCAGCTCGTCGTCCAGCGGCTCGCTGAAGTCGACCAGCACGTAGCCGCCCTTCTCCGGATACAGCGCGCTCAGCTGCACCTGGATGCGGCGCAGGCCGGCGAGCAGGTCGGCCTTGGCCAGCTGCTTGGCGGTGAGCACGAAGGGCACGCCAGGGCCGAAGGAGTCGCGGATCTGCTGGAACAGCTCGCTGGGGCTGTCGCCCAGGAACAGCACGGTGTCCGGCAGGCTGCCGACCACCACCCATTCGCCCAGCGGGATGGGGAAGTCGTCGTCGTAGTTGATGTCGGGATTGGCGGCGAGGAACGCCTGCGGATCGGCATAGGCCTGGGCGGCCTCGTCGGCGATGCGGGCGATCTCGTCGTCGCGCATGCAGCCCGAACTGATCAGGGTGATCAGCTCAACCAGCTGGTCTTTCATGGGGAGGTCCTGTTGGGAGCCAAGGAAATTCGCCGGCATTTTCGCCGATGCCGCCGCCGGCGGATACGCCATTCGCCGGCCGGCGGAAAACCGCCGGCGCCAGCGGGCCGCGTTCACACCATCGCAACCTTGCGCTGTTTCAATGGCGGCCTCTCGCAACCGGAGGCCGGGAGCTGCCATGACCCACCAGAGAGTCCTGAACTACCTGCTGATGCCCGTGGCGCCGCTGGAGGCCGAGATGAGCATCGCCGACGTCGCCGACCGCCTGCTCACCCCGGAGTGCAAGGCGTTCCTGTCGCTGCCGGTGGTCGACGCCGATGGCCGCCCGCTGGGCCTGATCAGCCGCTACACCCTACAGGACATCTTCATGCTGCGCTTCGGCCGCGACCTGCACGGGCGCAAGCCGGTGCGCGAGGTGATGAACCCGGCGCCGCTGGTGGTCAGCCTGGAAAGCGGTCTCGAGGAGGCCGCCCAGGTGGTCACCTCGCAGCTCAGATACCCGATCACCGAGGACTTCATCCTGGTCGACGGCGAGGGCCGCTACCGGGGCCTGGGCACCGTGCTCGACCTGCTCAAGGCCATGGAGAAGCGCGTCGCCCAGCGCAACGCAGTGCTGCGCCGCACGCTGATCGACCTCAAGGAGTCGCAGGCGCAGCTGGTGCAGTCGGAGAAGATGGCCTCCCTCGGCCAGATGGTCGCCGGCGTCGCCCACGAGCTCAATACCCCGCTCGGCTACGTGAAGAACAACGTGCAGCTGCTGCACGAGCTGCAGGCGCCGCTGCTGCAGCTGGCCGAGGCGCAGCGCGAGCTGATCGCCTGCCTGCACGACCCGGACTGCGACGAAACCCGCCTGGCCAGCGCGCTGGACAACGCCAGCCGCAACCGCGAGGCCGCTGCCGCCGACGGCCTGGCCGAGGACCTCGCCCAGCTGTTCGACGACACCCTCTACGGCCTCGGCCAGATCGGCGAACTGGTGGCCGGCCTCAAGGACTTCGCCCGCCTCGACCGCGCCATGAGCGAGGAGATCGACCTCAACGACTGCGTGCGCAGCGCCCTGCTGATCGCCCGCAACAACCTCAAGGAGCGCGCCGAGGTGACCACCCGCCTCGGCGAGCTGCCGCGCATCCCCTGCGCGCCGTCGCAGATCAACCAGGTGCTGCTCAACCTGCTCAACAACGCCGCCCAGGCCATGGACGGCTTCGGCCGCATCCTGGTGAAGACCTGGGCCGACGAGGCCGCGGTGTTCGTCTCCGTGCAGGACAGCGGCAAGGGCATGCCGCCCGAGGTGCTGGCGAAGATCTTCGACCCCTTCTTCACCACCAAGCCGGTCGGCCAGGGCACCGGCCTCGGCCTGTCGATCAGCTTCAAGATCATCCAGGACCACGGCGGCAGCATCCGCGTCGCCTCCGAACCGGGGCGCGGCACGCGCTTCCTGATCCGCCTGCCGCGCCCGCAAGCGTCCCAGCTCAAGGAGAGTGCCTGACATGACCGCACCGATCCGCATCCTGTTCGTCGACGACGAAGAACGCATCCTGCGCAGCCTGGCCATGCAGTTCCGCCGCCAGTACGAGGTGCTCACCGAGAGCGACCCGCAGCGCGCGCTGGAGCGCCTGAAGAGCGAGGCGGTGCAGATCATCGTCAGCGACCAGCGCATGCCGCAGATGAGCGGCGCCGAGCTGCTCGAACAGGCCAGCGCCATCGCCCCGCAGACCCTGCGCATCCTGCTCACCGGCTACTCGGACCTCGACGCGGCGGTCGATGCGCTCAACAACGGCGGCATCTTCCGCTACCTGACCAAGCCCTGGGACCCGCAGGAGATGGCCTTCACCCTGCGCCAGGCGGCGGAGATCGCCGCCCGGCAGATGCCGGCGGAGACGCGCGACGAAGCCTCGGCGCTGCCGCTCAACGTGCTGCTGCTCGACGACGACGCGCAGACCCTGTCCAGCGTCGCCGGCTTCTGCGACGCCGGCGGCCACCGCCTGCTGCGCGCGCGCAACCTGCCCGAGGCCCTGCACCAGCTCAACACCGAGAGCGTCGACCTGCTGATCAGCGACCTGCGCCTGGCCGGCGAGGACACCGCGCCGCTGCTCAAGACCCTGGCCCAGGCCCATCCGCGCCTGCTCAGCCTGGTGGTCACGCCGTTCCGCGACACCCAGTCGCTGCTGCGCCTGATCAACGAGGCGCAGATCTTCCGCTACCTGCCCAAACCGATCCGCCCCGGGCTGTTCGAGAAGGGCCTGAGCGCCGCCGCGCGCCAGGCGCAGAGCTGGCGCGCGCAGCCGCAGGCCGTGGTGAGCCGCGTGGCCGAGGTGCCCAGGGAGGAGCCCGAGCGGCACAAGGTCGGCAACCTGCTGGGCATGCTCGGACGCCTGCGCGAGCGGCTGACCGCCTGAGGAGCCGGGCCCCAGTTGAAGGCCCGGCCGCCGCCAGCGCGCCCCACGCTGGTGCATGGCCTTCCCTGCCCGGCACGCTCGGGAATCCCGGGAAGATCCGCCATTTACACGCAACTCATTGATTTTAAAGGTCTTTCCAGAGTTGGCAAAGCAAATGCATAAGCCTGATCAGCTTATTCCAAAGCTGTATCAGAACTTAGAAGCCGGGGACCGAACCCTCGCTGCCAACTTAGGGACCAAGACCATGCTCAAGAAACTGACCCTCGCCATCGCCGCCGCCAGCGCCGTATCCGCCACCAGCTTCGCCGTCGCGGAAACCGTGCAAAGCCCGGTGGGCGACTTCGACATCAGCATGAACGTCGGCCTGACCACGGACTACATCTTCCGCGGCGTCTCCCAGACCCAGGGCAAGGGCGCCATCCAGGGCGGCCTGGACGTGGCCCACGACAGCGGTCTGTACATCGGCACCTGGGCCTCCAACGTCGACTTCATCGCCGCCGACGGCAACGACGCCAACGTCGAGTTCGACTACTACCTGGGCTTCGGCAACGACATCACCGAGAACGTCTCCTACGACCTGGGCTGGATCAAGTACGACTATCCGGGCGCCAGCGCCGCCAACTTCAGCGAGTTCTACGGCAGTGTCACCGCCTACGGCTTCAAGGTCGGCGCCGCCTACTCCGAAGACTTCCCGATGTTCGGCGGCAACGGCATCGCCGACGACAACAGCACCCTGTACTCCTACGTCGGCTACGAGTACACCCTGCCCTACGAGATCGGCCTGGCCCTGCAGTACGGCAACTACGACTTCAAGGACGACATCTTCCTCGACAGCGCCGGCGTCGCCAGCGAAGACTCCTACAACGACTGGTCGATCGGCCTGACCAGGACCCTGGCCGGCCTGGACTTCGGCCTGACCTACACCGACACCAGCCTCAGCGACAGCGAGTGCAAAGGCTTCGCCGCCGGCGGCAAGTCCGACTACTGCGACGCCAACTTCGTGCTGTCGGTCTCCAAGACCCTGTAAGCCGCTTTCGCCGCCGATGCACAAGGGGCGCCCGCAGGCGCCCCTTGTGCATCGGCACAGCGCTACTTGAGCAAGCCCTCCTCGCGCATCGCCTGCTGCACCGCCGGGCGCTCCGCCATCCGCGCCTGGTAGGCCGCCAGATCCGGCCAGGACGCCAGGTCGATCTTCATGAATCCGGTCCAGCTGACGATGGTGAACAGGTAGGCGTCGGCGACGGTGAAATGCCGGCCGCAGAGGAAGGCATTGCCCTTCAGCGCCTGGTTGACCAGGTTCAGGCGCTGGCCCACCCGCTCCAGCACCGCCTGCTTCCACTCCGGGGTGACCGCCGGGTTGAACAGCGTCCCCAATCCCTTGTGCAGTTCGCTGCTGATGAAGTTGAGCCACTCCAGCACGCGCCAGCGCTCCATGCTGCCGGCCGGCGGCAGCAGGCCGGCGCCCGGCCTGAGTTCGGCCAGGTACTGCAGGATGACCGCGTCCTCGGTGAGCACCTGGTCGTACTCCAGCTCCAGGGCCGGCACGTAGCCCTTGGGGTTGATGGCGTAGAAATCGCCGCCCCCGGCGACGGTGTGCGTCTTCAGGTCGACCCGGACCAGTTCGTGCTCCAGGCCCAGCTCGCACAGCACGATGTGCGCCGCCAGCGAGCAGGCGCCGGGGGTGTAGTAGAGCTTCATGCAGGTGTCCTCGAAGGTGGGCGACCTAAACACCATAGAAGTCGCTGGCGCTTTGCGCGAGGCGCGCAGGCAAGGTGCCGTTGTCGCGCCGCCATCCGTCGCCCCGCCCACGCCCGCTCCGCGGCGAAAGCTCGCTGAAAGCCTGACGCCCTAGCATGCCCCGGTAGCGGCGGAATTTCGCCACCGCCGAACCGGGTAGCGGCGCCCGTTCGCCACTCCAGCGCGCCAGCCGCCCAGCAAAGCGAGGAAAACCACGCAATACGACCTTCGGGTACAGGATTTGCAATACTTGAAAGGTACAAGACAAGACAAAGACACAAGGGATAACAAGCATGCAGAAATCCTGTCACCACCAGCTGCGCAAAGCCTTCCGTGCCCTGCTGGCCAGCAACGCCTGCTACCACACTGCCTCGGTGTTCGACCCGCTGTCCGCGCGCATCGCCGCCGACCTCGGCTTCGAGGTCGGCATCCTCGGCGGCTCGGTCGCCTCGCTGCAGGTGCTCGCCGCCCCCGACGTGGCGCTGATCACCCTCAGCGAATTCGCCGAGCAGGCCACCCGCATCGGCCGGGTCGCCCGCCTGCCGGTGATCGCCGACGCCGACCACGGCTACGGCAACGCGCTCAACGCCATGCGCACCGTCATCGAGCTGGAGCGCGCCGGCGTCGCCGCGCTGACCCTCGAGGACACCCTGCTGCCGGCCCAGTTCGGCCGCAAGTCCTACGACCTGATCAGCGTCGAGGAAGGCATCGGCAAGCTGCGCGCCGCCCAGGAAGTGCGCGACGACAAGGCGCTGGCGATCATCGCCCGCACCCATGCCGGCGTGCAGTCGCTGGAAGACGTGATCCACCGCACCCAGGCCTACCAGACCGCCGGCGCCGACGGCATCTGCCTGGTCGGCGTGCAGGACTTCGCCCACCTGGAAGCCATCGCCGAGGGCCTGCACGTGCCGCTGATGCTGGTCACCTACGGCAACCCGGAGCTGCGCGACGACAACCGCCTGGCCGACCTCGGCGTGCGCATCGTGGTCGACGGCCACGGCGCCTACTTCGCCGCGATCAAGGCCACCTACGACAGCCTGCGCGAGCAGCGCGGCATCGCCAGCGACAACGGCCTGAGCGCCTCGGAACTGGTGACCAAGTACACCCACCCGGACGACTACATCGCCTGGGCGCGCGAGCACATGAACGTCAAGGAGTGAGGCGCGCCGCTCAGGCGATCGGCCGCCCGCTGACGGCTCCCGACAGCTCGTCGTGCAGCCACTGGACGCGGGCCACCGCCGGCGCCACCACGCCGCTGCCGAGCACCTCGAGGAAGCTGCAGGCCGCATAGCCGCTGGCCGCCGCCTCGTAGCGCTCGACCCAGTCGCGGCGCATGTGCAGGCGCTCCGGCGCCACCGGCCAGACGCCGGGGCGCGGCTGCAGGTGACGGGCGATGCCCATGCGCCAGGGCTTGGCGCTGAGCCGCGCGCGGAAGCACTTCTGCCGCTGGCACATGCGCGCATACAGCGGGTCGACCCCCAGCTCGGCGAAGCAGCGCGCCACCGCCGGATCGTCCGGGGCGAAGGTGGCGTGGGTGGCCAGCGCGCGCAAGCCGGCGGGGGTGCGGTACAGACGGAAGCTCCAGCCGGGATGGCGCTCGAGGAAGCGCAGGATGCGCTGGCGAGCCAGCGCCGGCGCGCCGCCATGCCAGTCCAGGTACAGGCGGTGCACCCGCCCGGCCAGCACGCCCGAGGCGACCAGGGCGACCAGCAGCAGCGCCGCCAGCAGCAGTACCGAGCCGGTCAGCCAGCCGACCAGCAGACCGAGCGCGGCCAGGGCGGCGAACACGCCGACGGCGAAGCGCAGGCTGGGCCGGCAGGCGAAGTCGATGTCAGCGAACAGCACGTCCGCCGTGTTCAGGCAGCGCGCGCCATAGCCGTTGCGGGTGATCAGCACGTCGTCGTGGCGCGCGACTATCTCCTCGCGGATCGGCACGCCGTCGGCGCCGTTGTAGGCCACCTTCGGCTCGCGGCGCGGCAGCTTCTCGCCGTCGCGCAGGCCATCCAGCGCATCCTGCGCGCGCCGCTCGGCGTGGGCCTGCGCCTCCGCCTGGCTGACGTCGGACCAGCCGAAACGCCGCACGGTGATCTGCCGGTTCTTGCGCCGGTACTGCACCCGGGCCTCGGCCCAGTACTGAGGAACGATCAATTGCTGCCACCCCTTGTTGTTCTTGTTCTTGTTCGCTCGGGCGCTCAGCGGCGCCCGTGACGCAGAGCATAGGGGCAGCGACGGGGCGCAGTCACCCCGCAGGCTCCGCCAGTCGCACGCCCCTTGCATTGGCGCAGACCGGGGCGCATATCTGCGGATATCTCCCCCACCCCTGCGGAGGCGACATGGCCGGCGGCTGGACCAGCGACGGAGCGGTACAGGAGCAGATCGACAGCACCATCGAGGACGCCATCGCCCGCGCGCGCAGCCAGCTGCCGCGCGGCGAGAGCCTCGCGCACTGCGAGGAATGCGACGCGCCCATCCCCGAGGCGCGCCGCCAGGCGATCCCCGGCGTGCGCCTGTGCGTCGCCTGCCAGAGCGAGCACGACAAGCAGCAGGCAGTGTTCAGCGGCTACAACCGGCGCGGCAGCAAGGACAGCCAGCTGCGCTGAGCCACAAAGCGAAACGCCGGGCAGATGCCCGGCGTTTCGCTTGCGGCGTGACAGCCGATCAGTGGCTGTACGCCCGCTCGTTGTGCTCGGCGAGATCGAGGCCGAGATCCTCGGCTTGCTCGTCCACGCGCAGGCCGACCAGCTTGTCGACCAGCTTGAGCAGCACCCAGCTGACCACGAAGCAGTAGACGAAGGTGAACGCCACGCTCTTCACCTGCGCCCAGACCTGGGTGGCGATCTCGCTGCCCTCGACGTAGCCGCCCAGCTCAGGCACGCAGAACACGCCGGTGAGGATGGCGCCGACCACGCCGCCGACGCCGTGCAGGCCGAACACGTCGAGGCTGTCGTCGTAGCCCAGGCGCTGCTTCAGCGAGGTGACCGCCAGGTAGCACAGCACGCCGCTGAGCAGGCCGATGGCCAGCGCACCGCCCGGACCGACGTAGGCGCAGGCCGGGGTGATGCCGACCAGGCCGGCGATGGCGCCGGAAGCCAGGCCCATGGCGCTCGGCCGGCCGGCCTTGATCAGCTCGGTGACCATCCAGCCGACGATGCCGGCGCAGGCGCCCAGCTGGGTGTTGAGCATGGTGATGCCCGACACGCCGCCGACTCCGGCGGCCGAGCCGACGTTGAAGCCGAACCAGCCGACCCACAGCAGCGCCGCGCCGGTCATCGCCAGCGGCAGGTTGTGCGGACGGATCTCGACGTGCGGATAGCCCTTGCGCTTGCCCAGCAGCAGGCAGGCGGCCAGCGCGGCGACGCCGGCGTTGATGTGCACGGCGGTGCCGCCGGCGAAGTCCAGCGCACCCCAGTTGTGCATCAGTGCACCGGGACCGCCCCACACCATGTGCGCCATCGGCGCATAGACGAAGGTGAACCACAGCGCCATGAACAGCACCGCGGCGACGAACTTCATGCGCTCGGCGAAGGCGCCGGCGATCAGCGCCGGGGTGATGATGGCGAAGGTCATCTGGAAGGTGATGAACACCCCTTCCGGCATGCCCAGCACCAGGCTGTCGCCCTTGAGGCCGGCGAGCATGGCGCGCTCCAGGCCGCCGACGAAGCTGTTGATGCTGTATTCGCCGGCCGCCATGCCGGTGGTGTCGATCACCAGGCTGTAGCCGTAGAGCACCCAGAGCACACCGATCACCCCGGCGATGGCGAAGCACTGGGAAAACAGCGAGAGCATGTTCTTGGCGCGCACCAGGCCGCCGTAGAACAGCGCCAGACCGGGCAGGCACATGCACAGCACCAGCACGGTGGCGGTCATCATCCAGGCGGTGACGCCGGTATCCAGCGTGGCCTCCTCGGCCAGCGCCAGCGGGGCGAAGGACATCAGCAACAACGGCAAGCCGAACTTCAGTGAGCGATGCAGCGGGGTGGAACCTGATGCTGTGGTCGACATGGTGAAGTACCTCGAACGGTCATGGAGGATTCCTGAAAGTCGCGATGACGCAATGCAAAATTCCGGCCGGGATGCGGGCCTGTAGGGGCGAATTCATTCGCCTGACACGGCTGCGCTGGCGAATGAATTCGCCCCTACAAGACCCGCCCGGCAATCAGTACTGCTGGCCCGGAATCCAGCCGGTACCGGCCAGCGGCACACGGGCCATGGCGGCGGATTCCACGGTCAGCGCCACCAGATCCTCGGGGTCGAGGTTGTGCAGGTGCGACTTGCCGCAGGCGCGGGCCATGGTCTGCGCCTCCAGCACCAGCACGCGCAGGTAGTTGGCCAGGCGGCGACCGCCTTCCACCGGGTCGAGGCGCTTGCTCAGCTCCGGGTCCTGGGTGGTGATGCCGGCCGGGTCGCGGCCGTTCTGCCAGTCGTCGTAGAAGCCGGCGGCCGAGCCGATCTGCTTCAACTCGTCGTCCAGGCGCGGGTGGTTGTCGCCCAGGGCGATCAGCGCGGCGGTGCCGATGGCCACCGCGTCGGCGCCCAGGGCCATGGCCTTGGCCACGTCGGCGCCGGTGCGGATGCCGCCGGAGACGATCAGCTGCACCTTGCGGTGCATGTCCATCTCCTGCAGGGCCTGCACGGCCTGCGGGATGGCGCAGAGGATCGGGATACCGACGTGCTCGATGAACACTTCCTGCGTTGCGGCCGTTCCGCCCTGCATGCCGTCGAGGACGATCACGTCGGCGCCGGCCTTCACCGCCAGCTTGACGTCGTAGTACGGGCGGCTGGCGCCGATCTTCACGTAGATCGGTTTTTCCCAGTCGGTGATCTCGCGGATCTCGGCGATCTTGATCGCCAGGTCGTCCGGGCCGGTCCAGTCCGGGTGGCGACAGGCGGAGCGCTGGTCGACGCCGATCGGCAGGGTGCGCATGCCGGCGACGCGCTCGGTGACCTTCATGCCCAGCAGCATGCCGCCGCCGCCCGGCTTGGCGCCCTGGCCGAGGACGATCTCGATGGCGTCGGCCTTGCGCAGGTCGTCGGGGTTCATGCCGTAGCGCGACGGCAGGTACTGGTAGACCAGGTGCTGCGACTGGCCGCGCTCTTCCGGGGTCATACCGCCATCACCCGTAGTCGTACTGGTGCCGGCGATGGTGGCGCCGCGGCCGAGGGCTTCCTTGGCGTTGGCCGACAGCGCGCCGAAGCTCATGCCGGCGATGGTCACCGGGATCTTCAGGTGGATCGGCTTCTTGGCGAAGCGGGTGCCGAGCACCACGTCGGTGCCGCACTTCTCGCGGTAGCCTTCCAGCGGGTAGCGCGACATGCTGGCGCCGAGCAGCAGCAGGTCGTCGAAGTGCGGGACCTTGCGCTTGGTGCCGCCGCCGCGGATGTCGTAGATGCCGGTTTCCGCGGCGCGCTGGATTTCCTGGATGGTCAGGCGGTCGAAGGTGGCGGACTCGCGCAGTACCGGGGTGTGTTTCTCGCTCATTTCGAATTCCTCGTCAGGTGGCGCCCGCCGCTGTGGCGGGCCGCCCGGTGCGCGTGGCGCACCCTCGTTTGTTCGGTGGGCCCGACCATTCGGCGGGCTTGCGGTGCGCGCGGCGCACCCTACGTGGAGCAGGCGCCAGCCGTAGGGTGCGCGGGGCCGCCTAGGCCATGCGCACCATCCGGGCTCCGGTCTCGATCAGTACGCCGAGGCGTTGTCGACCTTGAAGTTGTACAGCTGGCGGGCCGAGCCGTAGCGCTTGAAGGCTTTCGGGTCCTCGTCGAAGCCGGCGCGGTTCAGCAGCTCGGCCAGCTCCTCCAGGTGCTCGGCGCGCATCTCCTTCTCGATGCAGTCCGAACCCAGCGACTTGACCGTGCCCTTCACGTAGATGCGCGTCTCGTACAGCGAATCGCCCAGCGCGTCGCCGGCATCGCCGCACACCACCAGGCGTCCGGCCTGGCCCATAAAGCAGCTCATGTGGCCGATGCTGCCGCCGACCACGATGTCGACGCCCTTCATCGAGATGCCGCAACGCGCGCCGGCGTCGCCTTCGATCACCAGGAAGCCGCCGTGGGCGGTGGCGCCGGCCGCCTGCGAGGCGCTGCCCTTCACCCGCACCAAGCCGGACATCATGTTCTCCGCCACGCCGACGCCGACGTTGCCGTGCACGGTGATGGTGGCCTTCTGGTTCATCCCGGCGCAGTAGTAGCCGGCGTGGCCCTGGATATCGATGCTCAGCGCTTCGTTCACGCCGACGGCGAGGTTGTGCTTGCCGCCCGGATGGGTGACGACCCACTCGCGTTCTTCGAGGGTTTTCGCCTGGTCGTGCAGGGCCTGGTTCAGATCGCGCACTTCGGCTTTGGAAAGGTCGATGGTCTTCATGTGTGCGCTCCTCAGGCAGTCTTTTCCCAGATGTACATGGTGGCCGGCTCGGGTTCCCAGACCCTGGCCTTGTCGATCCCCGGCAAGCTGGCCAGTGCCTGGTACTCGGAGGCCATGGCCACGTAGTCGTCGGTCTCGGCGAGGATCGCCGGCTTGCAGGCGATCGGGTCGCGGATCACCGCGAAGCCGTTGCGGGTGCCGATGGCGAAGGTGAAGAAGCCGTCGAGGTCTTCCAGCGAGTGGTCCAGCGCTTCCTTCAGCGAGTCGCCCTCGCGCAGGCGCCAGGTCAGGTAGCCGGCGGCCACTTCGGTGTCGTTGAGGGTTTCGAAGGTGATGCCCTTGCGCTTGAGCTCCTGGCGCAGGCGCGAGTGGTTGGACAGCGAGCCGTTGTGCACCAGGCACAGGTCGGCGCCGGTGGAGAACGGGTGGCTGCCCTCCATGGTCACCGCGCTCTCGGTGGCCATGCGGGTGTGGCCGATGATGTGGCTGCCCTTCATGTTGGCCAGCTTGAAGCGCTCGGCGATTTCCGCCGGCAGGCCCATGCCCTTGAGGATCTCGATGCTCTGCCCGGCGCTCATGATGCGCACCTCCGGGGCCAGCTCGGCCAGCGCCGCGCGCACCGCGCCCTCCGCGGCGGCGACCTTGAGCACCGCGGCGCTGGCGTTCTGGAACCAGTCCAGCGAGCAGCCCAGGCGCCCTTCCAGTGCGCCCATCAGCGCCTTCCAGTCGTACTCGCCGACGGTGCTCTGCAGGGTCAGCTTGACCCAGCCGTCGGCCACTTCGTCACCGTAGATGGCGAAGCCGGCGCTGTCCGGGCCGCGGTCGGTCATGGCCAGCAGCATCGGCTCGAACAGCTTGCCGAGCTGGGATTCCAGCGCCGGGTTCTTCAGGTAAAGACCTACGATTCCACACATGTTCACTCTCCTTCGGAGGCAGGTGGCCGCCGCCCACGCGGGCGACGGCCCGAAGCGGGTCAGAAAAATTCGGTGTAACGCTGGATTTCCCAGTCGGAGACGTGGCGGCTGTACTCCACCCACTCCATGCGCTTGAGCTTGATGAACTCGCCGACGATCTGCGGGCCGAGCACTTCGGCGAACAGCGGGTCGGCCTCCAGCGCGTCGCAGGCCTCCTTGAGGCTCTGCGGCAGGGTCTGGATGCCGCGCGCGGCGATCTCCTCCAGGCTCAGCTTGTAGAGGTTCTCGTTGCACACCTGGCCCGGATCGAGCTGGCGGTCGATGCCGTCGAGGCCGGCGGCGATGATCGCGGCGCTCACCAGATAGGGGTTGCAGCCGGCGTCCGGCAGGCGGAACTCGATGCGCCCGTAGGGGATGCGCACCATCGCCGAGCGGTTGTTGGCGCCGTAGGTGATGAACGCCGGCGCCCAGGTCGCCCCGGACAGCGAGCGGCCCACCACCAGGCGCTTGTAGGAGTTGACCGTCGGCGCGGCGAAGGCGCACAGCGCCGGGCCGTGGGCCAAGAGGCCGGCCATGAAGTGGTAGGCCAGCTTCGACAGGCCCATGCCGCTCGGGTCGCTGGCGTCGTGGAACAGGTTCTTGCTGGTGGCGCTGCTGATCGACAGGTGGAAGTGCATGCCGTTGCCGGCGCGCTTGGGGTCCGGCTTGGGCATGAACGAGCAGATCATCCCCAGCTCGTTGGCGATCTCGCCGGCGGCCATGCGGAAGAAGGTGAAGCGGTCCGCCGAGGTCATGGCGTCGCTGTAGGTGTAGTTGATCTCGAACTGGCCGTTGGCGTCCTCGTGGTCGATCTGGTAGATCTCGAAGCCCACCGGCTGCAGCGCCTCGGTCAGCCGCTCGAGGAATTCGCGCGAGCGCGACAGGCCCTTGTAGTCGTAGCAGGGCTTGTCGAGGTTGTCGGAGGCGTCGACCAGCTGCAGGGTGCCGGCCGCGTCGCGGCGGAACAGGCTGAACTCCGGCTCCAGGCCGGTGTTCAGCGTCCAGCCCTTGTCGGCCAGGCGCTGCACCTGCTGCTGCAGCACGTAGCGACTGTCGTAGGGCCACGGCTGGCCGTCGACGTGGCCGATGCACAGCACCCGGCCGTAGCCCGGCTGCCAGGGCACCGGAGTCAGGGTGGAGAGGTCGCCGCGGGCCATGAAGTCCGGGCCGTGGGGCTCCATGCCCATGCCGCTGATCGCGAAGCCGGCAAAGCCGGCGCCGGCTTCGGCCACCGCCTCCAGGCCGCAGACCGGCACCGACTTGGTCTTGGCGGCGCCATGGATGTCGACGAACTGCGCCAGCACGTACCTGATGCCGTGCTGGTCGATGATTTTCTGGGTTTCGCTGGGCAACATGGGCGGTGGGCTCCTCGGCTGCAGGCTGTCTATTCCGCAAGGGAAATTTACTTTCACCAAGGGAAATGCAAACAGCTTGCCAACCTGAGCCGGATCACGTGCCAGCCCCCGCCGGGGCCCGAATCCTTCTATCTATATGGGAAAGATGCTTTCATAACGCGAAAGCGTCGCACCGGGAGCCCGAACGCCGGCCCCGCGCCGTACATTCTTGGTGCGAAAATTAAATTCTTGAACTGAAAAAGTGCAGCGACGCATGAAAGACACCGCCGACAGCCAGCACCGCCTCAAGCTCGAGCAGTACCTGGGCATGCAGATCAAGCGCCAGCGCCTGGCCCAGGAACTGAAGATCGCCGACGTCGCGCGCATCGCCGGCATCAGCCAGGGCATGCTCAGCAAGATCGAGAACGCCCAGGTCTCCACCAGCCTCGACACCCTCAGCCGCCTGTGCGACGCCCTCGGCATGCCCATGTCCAAGCTGTTCAGCCAGTACGACCAGCAGGGCGGCAGCGCGCTGCTGGTCAAGGCCGGCGAAGGCATGGAAGTGGTCCGCCGCGGCACCGACAAGGGCCACACCTACCACCTGCTCAACCACGTGCGCGGCCCGAAGAAGAACTTCGAGGCCTACATGGTCGACATGGGCGACGCCAGCGAGGAGTTCCCGACCTTCTCCCACCCCGGCACCGAGTTCCTCCACCTGCTGGAAGGCGAACTGGTCTACCGCCACGGCAACCAGCTCTACCACATGCAACCCGGCGACAGCCTGACCTTCGACGGTGAAGTGCCGCACGGGCCGGAGCAACTGGTGAAGGTGCCGATCAGGTTGTTGTCGGTGGTGAATTATGGGGAGGAATGAGCTTTAGAGAGGTGAGCACGGGCAAAGAAAGTGTTCTGGCTTAATCTGCCCCGCAGCACCAATACCAAATAAAACCCTCGCAGTCTTTTGAGAAACGGCGGTTGCAGGAACTGAGTGCAACAAGGTTATTGGAGTGAAGCAGGTGCCTCATGATGCTTGGCCATCAGCTCGGTTATGACCTCGATGGGGCACTTGAAGCCGAAGCGCTTGCGCGGTCGGATGTTCAGTTCGTAGGCAATCGCATCCAGTTGCTCCTGGCTGTATTCCGACAGATCCGTACCCTTGGGCAGGTACTGCCGGA
>NZ_CAJGBM010000027.1:0-32370 GCF_904426495.1 Pseudomonas sp. OF001
GTCATTCATTTGCGCATCCGTCGCAATGAGGGAGGGCCATCCGATGTGGAAGTAGCCTTGCCCTATCGTCACCCATCCCGCTAATCGCCAGGGAGCGCATACCATGCCCAGACACGACAGTCGATTTAGCAACGCAGGCCGTGCCAATTGGTTCTTTCTTGGATTTCTTGCCATCGCCGGCTATTTCCTGTTCACCGAGCATCGGGCCCACGCCATACCCTACCTCCCATTTTTGTTGTTGTTGGCCTGTCCCTTGATGCACCTGTTCATGCATGGCGGTCATGGTCATGGAGGGCATGAAGGACATGAGGGTGGACGGCGCGAAGGGCATGGTGCGCACGGTGGTTGTGGCGGCCATCGGCACACCAGTACAAGCGATAAGCAACAGCAGGCGCACAAGCACGGGCAAGAAGAAAAATCAGGTGGCGAAACTTCGCAGCAAGATCAATCTCAGGAGCGAAGGTCGTGAAACTACAGTTTCTTGGCGCCACCGGCACGGTGACCGGCTCTCGGTATCTTGTCACGGAGGGGGATACACGAGTGCTGGTCGACTGCGGTCTCTTCCAGGGAGTGAAAGCTCTGCGTCAGCGTAACTGGAAGCCCTTTCCAATCGCTCCGGCCGAGATCGACGCTGTCGTGTTGACGCACGCTCATCTTGATCACAGCGGCTACCTGCCTCGACTCATTCAAGAAGGATTCAGCGGGCCGGTTTATTGCACGCCAGCGACACGCGCCCTGGCAGAAATCTTGTTGCCGGACAGCGGCAAGCTGCAGGAGGAGGACGCTCTGCGTGCCAATCGTTACGGCTACAGCAAACATAATCCGGCCGAGCCGTTATATACGGCTCAGCAGGCAGAGCGGGCGCTGAAGGCGTTCGATGCACGTGATTTCCATGATGCCTTCGAGATTGGAGGATTGCGCGTGCATTTCACTCCAGCCGGGCACATTCTCGGTGCCGCATGCGTGCATATTGACAATGGCACTCGCACATTGTCCTTTAGTGGCGATCTGGGCCGGCCGAATGATCCGGTGATGAAGCCCCCGTTGCCGGTCAGGCATGCGGACTACCTTGTTCTCGAGTCCACCTATGGTGACCGACGCCATACGGTCGTCGACGTAGCCGAGCAGCTAGCGAAGATCGTCAACACAACGGTCAGCAGAGGCGGGACGGTCATGTTGCCGGCTTTCGCCGTCGGGCGCGCGCAGACTCTCATGCATCTGCTGACGCAGTTGCGAGCAGTAGGGCGTATTCCGGATGTGCCGTTTTACCTGGATAGCCCCATGGCTATCAATGTGTCACGTGTGTTCTGTCACTTCCGGGCCCAGCATCAGCTAAGCGACGCAGAGTGTCATGCCATGTGCGAAGGCGTGACCTATGTCCATACCAGGCAGGATTCGGAGGCGCTCAGTGCAGACTCATATCCGAAGGTGATTATTGCCGGCGCCGGCATGCTTACCGGTGGGCGAATTCTGCACCACCTCAAGGCCTTGGGTGGCAACCATCGCAACACCTTGCTGATAGCAGGCTATCAGGCTGAGGGTACGCGCGGCCATGCATTGATGAATGGTATGCGCACACTAAAGATCTATGGCGAATATGTGCCTATCAACTGCCAGGTTGAAGAGATCTCCAGTCTCTCCGGGCATGCCGATTTTAGCGAAATTGGTGATTGGCTAAGCCATTTTGAGCAACCACCGCGGCAGGTTTTTCTAACTCATGGCGAGGCATTGGCTGCTGACAGCCAGCGCCGTTACCTGGAAGAGCGCCTGGGGTGGAACGTCATGGTTCCGGAAATGCTCGACGAGTTCGTTCTGGATTGATCAGGAGCGCGCGGATGGGCATGACTCGAATTTACGAGAAACACAAGGTCAGAGGCCTGCAAGCTGTGCTCGATGCCGCCGGAGTCCACCTCGACGGCAGTCGACCGTGGGACTTACGGGTACACGATTCGAGGCTGTTCGGACGCCTGCGCCGACAGGGCAGCCTCGGTCTCGGCGAAGCCTACATGGACGAATGGTGGGACTGCGAGCAACTGGACGAGTGCGTCGCGCGTCTGTTGCGCGCGGGTGCCGATCACCGGCTCACCGGCAGTTTACTCGAGCGCTGGTACGAATGGCGGGCGCAACTGCTGAACCTCCAGTCGCGTTGCCGTGCCTGGATCGTTGGTGAGCGACACTACGACCTCGGCTATGAGCTGTTCGCACGCATGCTGGATCGCCGCATGACCTACACCTGTGGCTACTGGCAGGGCGCGGCTAGCTTGGAGGAGGCGCAGGAAAGGAAACTGGAACTGGTGTGCCGGAAACTCGGCCTAAAGGCGGGGGACCGCGTGCTTGACATCGGCTGCGGCTGGGGCAGTTTCGCCGAGTATGCCGCTTCCCGCTACGGCGCTCAGGTAGTCGGTATCACCATTTCCCGGGATCAGGCGCGTTACGCTGCCGAACGCTGTCGCGAACTCCCGGTGGAAATTCGCCTCCAGGATTACCGCGACGTGGACGGCTGCTTCGATCACCTCGTATCGCTGGGGATGTTCGAACATGTCGGCGTAAAGAATTACCGCATTTACATGGCGACCGCGCACCGTCTGCTGCGCGACGACGGTTTGTTCCTGCTGCATACCATCGGCAGCAACACCTCGGTGCATACGACCGATCCCTGGATCGGCCAATACATCTTCCCGAACGGCATGCTGCCTTCGATTGCGCAAATTGGCCTGGCCATCGAAACACGTTTCGTGATGGAGGACTGGCACAACTTCGGTGCCGATTACGACAAAACGCTGATGGCTTGGTACTCCAACTTCGAATGCCGCTGGCCAGAGTTGGCTGGGCACTACGACCAGCGCTTTTTCCGCATGTGGCGTTACTACCTGTTGACCTGCGCCGGTTCGTTCCGGGCGCGCAAGAACCAATTGTGGCAAATCGTGTTGAGCAAGCACGGCTGCGCGGGCGGCTACGGCCGCCTGCGTTAGGGCATCCACCAATCGAGGTGACGCGGGAGGGTACATGGGCGACGTGACCCGGTTCGTCATTACCACCTACAAACACTTGCACCGGATGAGCGAAGCCGAGATGTGCGAGCACAAGGGCATCGGTCATCCGGACAGCCTGTGCGATGGTGTCGCGGAGGCCGTGTCGCTGGCACTCAACCGCGCGTACCTGCAAGCCTACGGACGCATCCAGCATTACAACGTCGACAAGGCCTTGTTGATCGGTGGCGAGAGCCTGCCGCGCTTTGGCGGTGGACAGGTGCTGACGCCGATGCGCCTGATCCTGTGCGGTCGAGCCAGTCCCCTGCCGGACGCCGGGCTGGCTGAATTGGTGAGGGGCGCTGCATACCGCTATTTATCCGAAAACCTGCGCTGCAATCCGGCATTGTTCGAAATCGAATGTGCGGTACGCACCGGCAGCCCCAACCTGCAGCAGGCATTCGCACGCGGGATGTCCCACGCCCTGGCCAACGATACCTCCTTCGGAATCGGCTTCGCACCATACTCGCCCCTCGAGAAACAGGCGCTGCAACTGGGGACGCTATTGCACTCGGCCGAGTTTCAAGCGCGATTTCCGGCAGCGGGCGACGACTACAAGGTCATGGGCGCGCGGGTTGGCGACAGGATGACGTTCACCGTCGCGTTGGCGCTCATCGATCGGGAGATTCGTCATGCGGCAGACTATTTTGCGATCAAGCACGCGATTGCCGAGCATCTACGCGCGACCCTGGTGAGCCCCTGTCATCTCGCCATCAATACGCTCGACGATCCGAACGCGAGCGGTGTGGAGGGGATTTACCTGACCGTATCCGGATTGAGCGCGGAGCAGGGCGACGACGGCCAGGTCGGGCGCGGCAACCGCATGAACGGCCTGATCACGCCCTGCCGCAGCATGTCACTTGAAGCCGTAGCAGGGAAGAACCCGGTTTCCCATGTCGGCAAGCTGTACAACGCGCTCGCATGGGAAATAGCACGTGCCATCGTCGCCGAGGTCGAGGGCGTGGATGAAGCCACAGTGCAATTATTGTCGCGCATCGGCCAGCCAGTCGATCAGCCGGCGTTGGTGGCTATCGAGCTGGGGTGTAGGGGCAGGCTGAACGAACGCATGCGCCAGGAGACACGTAGTCTCGTGGATGTGCACCTGTCAGGCATTGAGCGCATCTCCGAGCGCCTGATACGTGGCGAGATACCGGCATTTTGAGCCCCTTCGTGGCAGCTCTATTAACTCACGTCTGGACTGAGCCCGGCAGCGGCGAGCACCGCTCCTGGCCTCCGAGCGTCGGGTTTAGTGCTTACAGGGCTTCCTGCATGGCTGGCAGAAATTCGCAATCGGTGACCTGGCTCAGTCCAGTTCCAGCAGGCTCGACATCCGCTTGAGGGGGCGTGTCCCGGGAAGTGGTGTAACGGAGGTCTAGCCGAAGCGCCTATGTGCCCGGCCGGATGAGCGTGGACTGGGGGGGCGGATGGCGTGGAATCCGCGGTGTTGCTCGCAACCCATCATTTCCCGGACAATTTTTCAAGCTATTCACGCAGGGCTATCTCGTCGAGTCCTCCGGTGTATTGCAGCGTGCCGTTGATCACGATGCCCAGACGCTCACCATGGAGGCCCCTTCTGGCTATTGGTATTTCACGCATTGTTTCATCATAGACTTCCTGAACGGGAAATGCCCCGCGCCAGGCGCACGGTGAACCATAACGCCAGCGCATAGCCGGCAGCCGCGAGCATCGGTATGTCCCCGAGCCGCTGCCCGATGGAGTTCAGCATCAGCAGCGAGGCGGCGATATAGAGGCCCAGCGTCACGAGTGCCAAGGCCATACGGTTACTTGCGCGGTCGATATGGCCCACCAGACGCTCCATTCCATGATGCTGCAAGCGAATTTCAAGGCTATTGGCGCGCAGGCGATGGATCAGGGCGCCGAGCTCGGCCGGCAGTTCTTGCGCCCCAGAGGCCATTTCGAAACGCAATCGCTGCCACCCAGTTTCGGCGCCGACGCCGGTGTTGGCTTCGAGCACCGCTTCGGCCTTGGCGAGTAGGCCTGCCAGCAGCTTGAACTCCGGGTCGAGGCTGCGCACGACATTTTCCATCAGCGCCATCGCCCGCATCAGCACCAACAAGTTGTGCGGAAGGCGCATATGGTGCCCCTCCCCAAGACGCGCGACGCGCAAGAACACTTCGGCGAGCGACCAGTCCTTGAGCGGCAACCCGGCATATTCTTCGATGATTTCCTGCAATCCGTGGCGGAACTCGTCGCGTTTCAGCTCCCCCTCCAGCAACCCCAACTCCACGGCAGCGTCGAGCAGCCATCCGCCGTCCTGATGCACGAACGCCAGCAGGAATGCCGCGAGATGGCGCCGCATGTGCGGACTCAGTACCCCGACGATGCCGAAGTCGTGGAAACAGAGTCGACCGTCCGCCCTGACAAACAAGTTGCCCGGATGCGGATCGCCATGAAACACGCCCATGGCGAATATCTGCTGGAGATAGGCCTCCACGAACACCTGCGCCAAGCGCGGGCCGTCCTCCCCGATCGAAGGATCATCCACGCGCCGCCCGCTGCTCATCTCCTGCACCAGGACCGACTCGCAGTAGAGATCGTCGATCAGCGCCGGCACGTAAACGGTGTCCGAGTCCTGGAAGGCTTCGACGAAATGCTTGATCTGGTGTGCCTCCTTGCGAAAGTCCGTTTCCTTGCGCAGGTTGGCCCATATCTCGTCGATGATCGTGAGTGGCTCATAGCGTCGCAGCCACGGCGAAAGCATGAGCAGCATGCGCATCACGCCCCGCAGCAAGCGCATGTCTCGATCAATCTCGGCCTTGATGTCGGGTCGCCGGATCTTCACGACCACCCGGCGACCGTCACACATCCGCGCCTTGTGCACTTGCGCAATCGAGGCTGCCGCCAAGGGTTGCGGCTCGAACTCGGCAAACAGCTCGGCGATGGGCCGGCCCAGGGCGCTCTCCACTTCGCGAACCGCGACATCGTTGGCAAACGGCGCGACCCGATCCTGCAGGCATTGCAGCTCCTGGATGTACTCCTCAGGCAGCAGATCGCGGTGCAGGCTCAATCCTTGACCGAGCTTGACGAACGCAGTGCCCAACTGCTCGAGCGTACCGCGCAAATGCTGTGCGGGCGTGATTGCCTGGTGCCGCAAGTGAAGGTGCACCAGCAGCCACCAGAACAGGTAACCGCCGATGGTGGAGATGATCTGGAACAGTCTTCTGAGACCAGACACGATGTCTCCTTGAGCACGCCCGCCGTGACCGAGCACGATCTGCTGTATCAACCCGTACAGGGTACAGTCGCCGTATTGAAATGCGAGCGATGCAAGGCCAGTGGGCGAAGGCCTCATGCACCGCTCGAGTTGCTCTGGTCAAGGCGCGCATCTGCAGAGGCATTGACGAAATGAACGCTGCTCCAGTCGTGTTTGGCTGGAAGAAGTTCGACCTGGAAGTTGCATGGTTCATAAGTGAATTAACGGAACGGACTTTTGGCGGTCACAGCAAAACCGGTTGATCGGGCAGCTCATTGCGCCCTCCGGCGGTTGCCGGGAAATGCTGTGCCATGAGCCTGGTTACGGCACGAATCCCTTCCAGTGCTCCCTCCTCAAAGCGCCCCAGCCTGAAGGCTTGCTCCATGGCTAAACAGATCTCCTCCCATGCACTGGCCCCGACTTGGGCATGAATGCCACGGTCGGCCACGATCTCGACGTCGCGATCGGCCAACAGCAGGTAAATCAGCACGCCGTTGTTGTGCTCGGTATCCCACGCCCGTAGCAGTGAGAAAACCTCGAGCGCTCGCTCACGCGGCGATTGTCCGCGCCATAGTTCGACTGCTTGCAATGCCCCTTCCACAGCAAAGCGGATCTGCCCGGCATGGGTGCACTCGCTCGCCGCAATCTCCGCCTGAATCGCGTTCAGCGTCTGTGGGGGGAAGGCACGCTTGAGCTGCCGGGGTGACATTGTCAGGTGGCGAACCACGCGCCTGTAGTTGTTCTTCACCATCGTCCCGATGCGCCTCCCCCGCCGAATCCGCCTCCACCACCACCGAAGCCGCCACGGCGGCGTCCACCGGGCCGGCCGCCGCTGTACCAGCCACCATGCCTGCCGCCTCCACCGAGAAGAATAAATACGAACGCCATCAGTCCTGCGCCAAGTGCAACCGGGGTGGCGTCGATCAGTAACCAGGTCAGCAGCGCCACTCCGGCGCCAGTTACCGACGCTGCTGGTAAACGCCCCAGCAGTTTTCGCAGCACCCCGCCCACCACAAAGACCAGCATCACAATCAAGGGAATCGATTTCGAGAGCTCATCCTGAGCCCCATTCGCTCCACGTTTGGGGGGCGGTAGTGGTTCGCCATCTATAATGGCGATCATCTGGTCTACGCCAGCCTCGATGCCGTCATAGAAGTCGCCTTGGCGGAAGCGTGGCACGATGGTCTCGCTGATAATGCGCTTGGCTGTGGCATCGTTGAGAACGCCCTCCAGACCATAGCCCACTTCAATGCGCAGGGTCCGATCATTTTTCGCAACGATCAGCAGTGCACCATCGTCGATCTTCTGGCGCCCCAGCCGCCACTGCTCGACTACCCGCAGGGAATACTGTTCTATCGATTCCTCTCCGGTGCTAGGGACAATTAGCACGGCCAGCTGGCTGCCTTTTGCTACCTCGAAGCGTTGCAGCTTGCCTTCCAGGCGGGCTACCTGCTCGGCCGAGAGTGACGCTGTCAGATCAGTGACCCGGGCCGTCAAGGGCGGCATCGCTACTGGTTGGGCCTCGGCCGCCAGGCACCAACCGAGGAGCAGTGCCAGCAGCCCGGCTCTCGCTGCAATGAGCGTACTCATCAGTTGCTCGGCTGCGGCGCGCCGCTTTGCGGTTTATCCGGAGAGTTCCCGAAATTCACCTGTGGGGGTGTGGCAATGGCCCGTTCGTTCTCAACGCTGAAGTTAGGCTTGATCTTGTAGCCGAACACCATCGCAGTCAGGTTGGAGGGAAAGCTGCGTACCGTGACGTTGTACTCCTGCACCGCCTGGATATAGCGGTTGCGTGCCACGGTGATGCGGTTTTCAGTGCCTTCCAGTTGAGCCTGCAAGTCGCGAAAGGCGGCATCCGCCTTCAGCTGCGGGTAGTTCTCAGACACCACTAGTAGCCTCGACAGAGCGCCAGACAACTGGGCCTGGGCCTCTTGGAAGCGGGCGAAGGCCTGCGGATCATTGACCAGCTCCGGCGTAGCCTGGATGCCGCCGACCCGGGAGCGGGCGGCCGTTACCTGCTCCAGCACCTCCTTCTCGTGGGCAGCATAGCCCTTGACCGTGTTGACTAGGTTGGGCACCAGGTCGGTACGGCGCTGGTACTGGTTCAACACCTCGGACCAACTTGACTTGGTTTGTTCGTCTGTCGACTGCAAGGTGTTGTAGCCGCAGCCGGAGATGCTAAGGACCAACGTAATGAGCAGCAGGCTCAATAGTTTTCGCATTGTCGTGATCTCCCAGCAAGCTGAAATTATTCTTCATATATAGCAGGCTTGTTTGGTGGTAGGCAACAAGGCTGGACTTTTTTGATTCTGACGGAGAGATTACGGTGGCGTAAGCTTTTGTTGGCTTGTGTTTCTTTGGCGGTTTTTCAATATTGTTTTCGGTGTTTGTGGTGATTCCGTTTCTGGTGGGTTGGCTTTCATTGGCTTGATGTTGTATTTATATGTATTTGGATCGTTTGCGCGGGATTTTTTGTGAATTTTATTTGGTTTTCCAGGCGGCCTGCGCTGTATTGAGTTTGGTTGTTCATCGGGGTTGTCTTTAGTGGTTGGTGTGTATGTTTTTAAGTGATGTATTGGATGAATCTGTAAGTCTCATGGGCTGGTGAGGTGGTCCCTCCCGCGGGGCCTTTCTCGATGAGTTAAGCCGGACAACCTGCTGCGGGATCTGGGGCCGAAATCACCGGCAAACGGCCGTCGATCAGTTACGCTGAAATCATCGCTGATCCAGGGGAAATCCATGTTCGAGTCCGCTGAAGTCGGTCACGCCATAGACAAGGCCACGTTCGATGCTCAGGTGCCGGCGCTTCGCGAAGCGCTTCTGGAGGCCCAGTTCGAGCTTGGGCAGCAGGCGCGCTTTCCGGTGCTGATACTGATTGCCGGCATTGAGGGAGCGGGCAAGGAGGAGACGGTCAGGCTGCTCAGCGAATGGATGGATCCGCGCTTCATCGAAGTCAGCACCTTCGATCAGCCGACCGATGAGGAACTGACCCGTCCGCAGGCCTGGCGCTACTGGCGACAGCTGCCACCTAAGGGCAAGGTTGGAATCTACTTCGGCAATTGGTACGACCAGATGCTGCAGGCACGAGTGCACAAGAAAATCGACGAGGCCCAGCTCGACCAGTTCATCGCCGGCGCCGAGCGGCTGGAGCGGATGCTCAGCGAAGAGGGCACATTGATCTTCAAGTTCTGGTTTCATCTGTCAAAGAGGTCAATGAAGGAGCGGCTCGAGACGTTGAAGGACGATCCTTTGCACAGCTGGCAGCTGGGTCCGCTAGACTGGCAGCAGTCGAAGACTTACGACAAATTTGTTCTTCACGGCGAGCGAGTACTACGTCGCAGCAGCCGCGAATACGCACCTTGGTATGTGATTGAGGGGGAGGACGAGCGCTATCGCAGCATCACGGTCGCTCGTATCCTTCTTGAGGGATTGCAATGCGCGCTGGAGCACAAAACACCGACGGTGCACGCTCATCATGCCGCGCCATTGGTATCGAGCTTGGACAACCGTGCCCTGCTGGACGCCTTGGACCTGAGCCGGACGTTGACCAAGCAGGAATATCAAGAGCAGCTTGTCGTCGAGCAGGCCCGCCTGTCCAAATTGATACGTGACAAGCGCATGCGCAAGCACGCGCTGATCACGCTGTTCGAGGGCAATGACGCAGCTGGCAAGGGCGGGGCTATCCGCCGTGTAGCCGCAGCCTTGGATCCGCGCCTGTACCGTATCGTGCCGATCGGTTCACCGACCGAAGAGGAGTTGTCCCAACCCTATCTCTGGCGCTTTTGGCGGCATATCCCGCGGCGTGGAAAATTCACCATCTTTGATCGCTCTTGGTATGGGCGTGTCTTGGTGGAGCGCGTCGAAGAGCTCTGCAGCCCGGCTGACTGGTTGCGTGCCTACGGTGAGATCAACGATTTCGAGGAGGAGTTGACCAACGCGGGGGTGGTGGTGGCCAAGTTCTGGCTGGCTATTGACCAGGAAACTCAGTTGCGACGTTTCAGGGAGCGGGAGGCTACTCCATTCAAACGCTTCAAGATCACTGCAGAGGACTGGCGCAATCGCGAGAAGTGGGACGCTTACTGCGATGCTGTGGGCGACATGGTCGACCGCACCAGCACTGAAATCGCGCCCTGGACGCTGGTCGAGGCCAACGACAAGCGTTTCGCCCGGATTAAGGTCCTGCGCACCATTAACGATGCGTTGGAGTCAGCGTTCGACCGGTCGGGTTGATGCCTGTGAGGCTAGTGACACCCACGGTTGGGGCTGGCCGTGCAGAGACCTCAGCAGGCTGTGAAGCGTTATTAATCTGTTCTGATTCTGTGCTTCATGCCGGCCTCATGAAGGGGTTGTGTCCCGAGATGTTAAGTGTCACTGAGTGATTACAGCCCTCAAGCTTGAATGTAGCTGCGCTACCAGCCCAACTCCTGAAGCCGGCGGCGGAGCTTTGAAAGCCACTCCGTCCTCCGCTTCGGGCGGATGCCGGCTAAAGCATACGCACGACCGCTTTCCCATTTTTGGGGAACACGGGGCGCTCAGGACGGGATCGAAAGTCGCTGCTGCCAAGGGCGTGCGGCCAGGCATTGACTGGCAGCCAGATTGCCACCGAAACAGCTGCGGCACAGAGGTTTGCTCAGGTCGTCGTAACGAATCGGATGGCCGTCTTGGTCAAGCAAGTCGCCGCCAGCGGCCTTGAGTAGGGCATGGCCGGCGACCACGTCATGTGGTGATACGGGATAGAGCGAAACCCCCGCGATGCCGTCGCCGGCGGCCACTCGGGCGAGGCGGTAGGCGATGCTGGGCATTGCGCTGAAGCCCGCCGGTGAGCAGAGTTCGGCATTCAGCTCCGGTTTCTGGTTGGCGGCGGTGCTTACGAAGACCACCGTACCGGCGTCGAGCTGCCGTACGGCCAAGTCGGGAGATATTAGAATGCCGTTACGCAAAAGGCCGGTCATGCCAGACTCCCAGCTGATGCAGTCTGGCCCGCACGGAGAAGTCGACGCATAGACGACGCCCAGTACTGGCTCGGAGTCCCTTAGCAATCCCACGGAAATGGCGGAGCCCGTCCGGCCTGCCAAAAAATCGGAAGTGCCATCGTTGGGATCCACCACCCAGCAATAGCGTGCCCCCGTCAGTGCGCTCCCGGTCTCCTCTCCCCAGAAGTCACCCTCCTGCAGTCGTAGCAGCCCTTCGCGCAGCAGGGTCTCGACTTCGAGGTCAATATCGGCCTTGTCCTCTTCCCCGCGCGGGCCTCCCGGGCGAGCGGCCTCGGCAGCGATGAGCTTTCCGGCGCGCAGAATCAGTGGAATCACTTCGTTCAGCATGGGCGGGCCTTGAGCCTACGTCTTCCAGCTGGCTCAGCGGCGCTCCCGTGGTGGCTCGTCGAGGCAACGACCGAGGAATCCTCGGTCGTTGGAATCAGCTCATTCATCCTTGGCTGACTCCGGTGACGCCGACTCCGCCTGTTCCTCGGCGAGTTCTCGCTCCCACTGGGCGACTAGGGCGTCGATGCGATCCGGAATCTTGGGCGTCTTCGACAGGACGAGGCGCGGACCGTCGCCGACCCAAGCCTCGACCAAGTACAGCGAGTCTCCAACTTGGAGATCGAGCCGCTGCAGAACTTCGTCGGGGATGCGCAGGGCTGGTTCCCCGTCCCAGTCTTCGATCGGTAGGTTGATCGGCATGGCCGAATTCCTTCTGTAATAGAGGTTTCCGCAGGGGGAGGCGACGGCGGAGCGCTGTTCGCGGTTCCCACCGCTCAGGCCGTCCGTATGTCCTCGGCAGCTGAGAAAATAGCGCGCTCAGTTCGCAGCCGAGACAGATCAGAGCATGTCCCTTCTATGTAGCAATGGCCACCCTCGATCACGTGGACGTAATTTGAGTACCCATCTCTATCGTCAACATCCACACGAAGCTCCTGTAGACGCTCCATTTTCCAGTCATCACTGCCATTCATGTAGCCGGGGCTGACTAGCATCACTTCTTCAACCCACATGCGATCGTGCTGCTCGCTGAGCAGCCGCTCAAGCTCTGGCGGGGATGGGATCAGCAACGTCCTGGTGAAGCTCTCGTCACCGGCTACATACCCGATGGTGGTGTAGAACCAGGGGCACCTGAGAGATAGCTCCACATAGCGCCAATGGAGTGAGTTCTCGTCCCCAAACAGCCTTCCCAGAGGCATTTCTGCCTGGCGGTATGTCACAAACATGGCCTTCGCCCCACAAAATGAACACTATAGATTGTAGCTCTATAGTGTTCAATGGGGCCTTATCGTTCCTTTTGCGAGAGCAGCAAATGGAACTGAAACAGGCATTCGGTACCGCCCTGAAGCGGCAGAGGCTGAGTAAAGGACTCCCACAAGAGGCTTTCTCGAACGTCAGCAGCCGAACCTACCTAAGCACGCTTGAGCGGGGGCTCAAGAGCCCTACGGTCGAGAAGGTGCATGAGATTGCATCTGCCATGGGGGTTCATCCGCTGACGATCTTGGCCGACTGCTACCTGCTACAGGACGAAACGCTCACCATCGACGATCTGTTTTCCCGCATTCGCATGGAGCTTGTCCAAAGCGAGCGGTCTGCCTGACACAGCGCCATCCAGATGCACCTATAGGGGTCGAGCAGCAGGCCAGGTTGTAGTGGTCGAGCTGAGCGCAACTGAATGGTCAGTGGGGATGAAAATCACTGCTCGATGACTGTGCATTAGGATGGGCAAGTCAGTGCAATTACATTGTGTGTACCATGGAATCGGTGAACTACCCGCGAGGTGCCCTCGTGTAGGGCAGAGTTCTGTTCAGCGAGGGCGGATGGCGACGACTCCCGACCTCGGATCTCAAGAAAGGGGGAGAGGGGGTGGCTGAGGTTAAAACAGAACACTTTGCGCCTCCCACCGAAGGTGCGTCCGTAACGGACTTGGCCTTCCGGCGCATCCAGCGCATGCCCAGGGGGCGATTGTTCAGCCGCGCCCTGCTAGCGGATCTGGGTTCCCCCGCAACCATTAGCAGGGCGCTGTCGCGTCTGTGCGCCCGCGGTGATCTGGAGCGCATCGTGCGCGGCGTCTACATGCGCCCCAAGCTCAACCGCTATATCGGCCGGGTCAGGCCGAGCGTGCAGCAGGTCGTCCGCCTGATCGCCCGGCGTAACAACGAAACCGTGCAAATGCATGGCGCTGAAGCGGTGCGACGACTCGGACTCAGTACCCAGATGCCGATGGTCCCGATATTTTACACCAGCGGATATAGCCGCACGGTGCGCGTAGGCGCCGCTGTCGCACATCTGCGGCATGTCGCACCTGACAAACTGCAATGCGCCGGCAGCCCTGCCGGCATAGCACTGGTCGCACTGCACTACATAGGCAGGAGGGGCGCTGACGATTGGGTGCTATCCCACCTAAAGGTTTTCTTGAGCGACGACGATCTCGCCATGCTTTACAGTTGCAAAATGCCCCTTTGGATGAGGGAATTCGTTCAGAGAGGCATACATCAAGATTAAACATGAACCCTGCTACCGCTGATACCTCTATCGTTACCAACCTGCTGTTGTCGGTGATGAGGGCCTTCGCCGAGTTCGAGCGCGCGCAGATCCGCGATCGGCAGCGCGAGGGGATCGACATGGCCAAGCAACGTGGCGCCTGCCGGGGCCGGAAGAAGGCCCTGAGCGACGGCAGGATTGCCGAGCTGCTCCGACGCGCCAAGGCTCGGGAGCCGAAGACCCGCCCAGACCCACGAGTTCGGCATCAGCAGGGCCGCCCTCTATGAGGGCCTGCGTGACGGCGAATAGCCGACAGCAATCGATTTGATTTCGTAACAAAACCTGAGGAGATGACATGTCCAAACTGGCCGAATTTCGGCGCGCCGAGCGTGAGCTGCAGAAGCAAATGGCCCTGCTAGAGCAGCTTCAGGCTGACGCCAGTCTGCAGCGCGAAATGGAGTTTGAAGACAACCTGAGGGCGCTGATGGCGGACTACGGCATGGATCTGGCGAAAGTAGTCGACATCCTCAATCCGCAGCCGGTCGAGTTTGAAGAGGCCGCGCCGGCTGCTGTGAAGCTGCGCCGCCCCCGCCAACTGAAGGTATATGTGCAGCCAGTTACCGGCAAACGCATCGAGACCAAGAGCGCAAACCATGCTCAGCTGAAGGCTTGGAAAGCCGAGTTCGGCGCTGAAGTAGTTGAGGGGTGGCGGCAAGCCTGAATAGCCAAGCTTGGCTTCGGGCAGCCACACGCCGCCAAGGTAGTGGGGCCGCTCGACTTTCAAAAGCAAGCCAGCAACAGTTGCCGGTAGTGCTGCGAAAAGCTGACCTGCTAGCTTGGCTCAGCGGCAATATCACTCAGTGAGTAGACGCCCGCCGAAGCGGCCTCAAGAGCCTGTCAAGGCTCACCTGCATTGCCTCTGCATCGCTTGCAGCCCCCATCTCCTCAGTCATTGAGCCAGCAGGGCGGCGGGCATGTGCACTTGGCTCAATACCGCGAGATCGATCCTGCCTTACTCCGGCAGACAGCGAGCCAGCCCTGGCGCCATCTCAGGATGCACTCGCGTTGGCTTGCAGCATGGACCACAGATACATGGGGCGTATCGAGCGGGTGAGGTGAACATCACCGTCGAGAAGCTGTGCCGCATCTCCAGCATGCTGAGCTAAGATCCAGCTTCCCTCCTTCCTCCAGTGTCGAAGTTACAGGGTTAGTCGATCCTGGAGCTCAGGAAAACCCATGGTAGTCCATCTTCGCGCTGCTCCTCTACCTTCCCGGCAAGCAGCACCTCATCGGTGGTCGGGTAATGACGCAACAGGCGATGCGCCTCAGTGCGCACGGCTTCGGGCAGCGTCTTGTCACGGGACAATTCGACCAGAAACTCGCGGGTATGAATGATCGAGCGGGTGCGCTCGCTTGGTATCGTCATGGCGTTTTCCTCATACCCTTCGTCAGGCTTCAATTATCTTGATTATCGCGGCCAGCGCCGCTTCTGGGGTCATACCTTTGCCGAGAGATCCTGCAATCTCTGCGATTGAGGCCAGCTTCGACGGTGCATTCCTCGATTCGTTCTCATGCGATTTAAGAATACTCTGAATTTCAGGGTCTTGTGTGAGGTGGACGTAAGTCGATAGGGTGTCTCTAGAGGCATGGAAAGAGTCTTTCTGAGCTGCCGATAACGCCACATCAAGGATGTTCGCTCTAGACATCTTGCTCAATTTGCTGATGTTTCTTGCTACCAAGATTGTGAAGTAGCGGTGGCGGAAGTTGTGATGTGATGTGCCTTTCAGTAAATTTGCGTGCTTGGATGATTCAATAACTTTTCGATAGTAAGAGTTGAATGTTTTTCGTGCTAGCGGTCTGCCTGTGCGTTCATTGACAAATATTTTGTCGTGAATTTTGCATGTGGGGTGGGCTTTTCTGGTTGTTATTATGAATTTGTAAATTTCTTGTAGCTCCGTGCGAGGTATCAAAACCTTGCGGAAGAAGCCCTTGTATTTTCCTTTAAGTACAGGTACTCCCTTGACTAAGTCGTTTTCTTCATAAGCTTTTATGATTGAGCTCGCAGGTATGCTAATAACCTCTTCGAGACGAGAGCCTGTATACTCCAAAAGGGTGCTAAATGCATACCATCTGTCGATAATGAACTGATTCTGGCTGTACTCGAAAATTGCTTCATGCCAAGCATTAATTTCCACGTTTCGAATAAAGCTGATTGGTTCGACAGGAGTATCCTGCAATTCCTCTATGCAGAGGTGAGATAAATACCGAAGAGACCTTTGCCTGTTTCGCCTGTAATGGTGTTCAATGGCGTTTATCTGATAGCCATTGGCCGACTGGTCACATGTCATCAGAGGGTGGAACGAATTCTCAGATTGTGTATATTCTAGGAGGGACAATATACGTCTTACAGTTCTTTTGATCGTGGTGGAGTTGGCGCGGTTGGCGACCTGTAGGTGCGTGACAAAGTCATACAGAGTTTCGTCGTCTGCCTCTAGAAGGGTTTTTTTCTTGTTTTCAAGGAAAGTCTGAAAGACATTTATGGTTTCGGCGTGACTGAATACTGTTTTATAGGACGGTCGCGCACCATAGCTGTTGGCGCCGCCGCCAAACTTTGTCAGGTAACTGTTCAGCTCCCAGCAAAAATTTCCCGCAGAGTCAAATAGTAGTGGTAATGGCTGGGGTTCACGATGGCCATGGTTAAAAAGGAAATCAAGATTCGGAGATTTGGCTATATGGATCATGGCTTCACCAGTGTCAGATGAGCCCTGTTGAGTGCTCTGGTATGGTTTTTAAGCACCTGCTGATATCTGAGGTCCCGTCGCGTTTGCTCATCTACTCTGGCCGTTAACTGCATGTATGCCCGGTAGACCTCGCCTAATGCATTTTGTAAGATCTCGATTTGGTCTTTGAGGTTCGCAATTTCTTCGCTCTGGGAGCGCTTTGTTAAGCGAGGCTTTGGCGGTGAGTCAGCATGTGATTGGGATTGTTTGTTGTAGGAGTCTAATGCGGCTGCTAGTTGATCGGAGTATTCAATATTGTAGGGCTCTCGTGAAGTGTTGTATGAGCAAGATGTGACGTCCAGTTTGGGGTCAACCCAGGCAAGCACAGATTTAAAAGAAACTCCGCGTTTGCTCCGATGTGCATCCAGCGAGGGAATGCTCCGGTTGTCTTTGACTGCATTCTTTATAAGGATGGTTTTAATCAGCAAGCTTTGTGTCTTCGCCTGCTTTTCTTGTAACTTTGCCTGGGAGGTCTCGCCTTTGGAATATCTGCTCATTTTATTTGCTCGCGTAGATATATATCTTCTGGTCGTTCAAGATCTTCAATTTTATGTTGCGGTGGCTGGATAGCTCTCGTAGATGCTCAGCTAGTAGCGCATGATCACCCAATTTTACCTGGAGAGAACATTCGGACAAGTCTTCCTCTAGGTCATCGTCCACCAAGACATCTTTGCCTACATTGCCCTCCAAGAATGCCGTGAGGAACTCAAGCGTTTCACGTTCCCAGTCAGCTTGCGTCGAAATGTCAGCGTAGTAAAGAGTTATACTTGGTTCGATGTGGCCCATCATCCAGCGTAGTGGCTCAATGTCTGTCCCTTCACTAAGGTAGAAAAAGAAGGCCGCGAAAAAGCGCCTGAACTGATGGGGGCGCGCATACCAGCGCTTTTGGTCAATCAGGGGAACTGCAATCCAGTCCGAATACTGATCCAGCATCTTACGGTTTACACGCTCATCTCGATCCACATCTTTATGCGTATCCGAGGGCCATATTGAGGCCATGCCTGGGTGGCGATCTTCCATGAAGCTAATGTAGTCGTAGATGAAGTCCCAAATGACTTTAGGTATCGGGCGTTTGATGATCTCCAGTTCATTGCTGCTGCTGGATTTTGGGATTTTTAACTTTATATCCCATAGACCATCCATCTTTGAGAGGGTGAGGCAATCCTTGTCTAGCAATGAGGCGCTCAGTAGTCGACAAGCAGTGAAGGTGTGTATCAGTATTCGAGTTGTTATGGCGTAGAAGTCGATTAGTTCCCTTGTGGATATGTGGTCTCGTAAATCGGCGTGTGACTCATATTTTCCTCTTGAAAATGAACACTTGCCGTAGGTTTTAATGTTTAGAGATTTTAGCTCATTAGGCATGGGGACTGCTTCCAGTACCTGCCGCTTGAAAATGTGGGAGTTGGATCTTATTGTGGATTTGGCGTATTTCGAAAGGATGTTTGCGGTGTAATAGGTGTCCAAGTCTTGTATGTACTTTCGGAGGCTTGGTGCGTAGTCTCTGTGAAACTTGATGGCGTGGCTGATGTAGTGAAATGCAATGTTTGTCGGCATCAGAGGGGTTTGATTTTTATTGGTAAATCCCTTTGATACGTCATTGAGCATGTCGGTGATTTCATGTTTTCCGATTTCAAATTGGTATTCTTGGTGCTCTTTGGTTATGTGTAGATACGAAATGTCGGTACATTTATTCTGGATTGTCGAAATGCTGAGCGCCTGATCGTTATCATCAAGTTCGTATGCGGAATCGAACTCTCGCTCGGAAGCAGCTGCGTCACGGTCTTTTAGTTTTTGAATTAAGGCTTTTCTGGTAATGGACGGAATGTCCATCATTGCAATTTTATCGCTAATGTTTTTGCGGTTTCTGACGGTCGAGCCCAGTTCTGCATTCAACGCCGATACATGAATGCCCATGGCTACTAAATCATGTGCTTCCAAAAAGCTTTTGATGTGGCCCTTGGTGATGTCGGACAGAGTAAGTATTTTCGGGGAGCGGTTTGAGGCTATTCGCAGCTCTAGTGCGTGATCGATGACTTCGAAAGCTGTTCGTATAAATCCAACCAGAGTGCTTGGTCTTTTTGATGTGGAACTTTCGATTAGGGCGATAGCAGACGATTTTAGATCTTTTGTTATCAGATTCCAGATCAAATCTGTTGCGTTGCTATTGTTGCAAAACTTGTAATTGAAGTTAACTTTTACGTATTTCGAGCATGTCGGTGACTGGCTAGGATCTACCTTAAATCCTGTCTTGGGAACGAACCATTCGAAAGCGGTTGACTGAGGATGTACCCAGTCAGGACGGTCAATAGGCGATGTAGATATAGATTCCCATTTTTGGATCTTAGACTTCTTCATTCAGGACTTCCTCGATGAATTCGAAGCTCATATTTCGTGGGGTCGCATCAGCCAACATCTTGACCATCTTTCTGCTACCCTCATCCTCGATCTTGGTGATGATGGATTTGCACGTTTGTATGAGGTCTCTATCGTTCCCGTATTTTGCATACGAGACAATAAGTTCAATTGTTTTGGATGAGCACAGGAAGTAAATTAGGCAGTGATCCTCATTGGCGCCCGTCATGCGGTTATTCCGCTGTAGATTTTTTACCAGCGCAATGAGTTGTTCTTTGGCAATGTCTCGTGTGTTGCCGTTGTTGTCGCCCTCAGCGGCTGATGCGCCATCAGATACGAAGAGCATTATGTTCTGATGGTCGCGAAGTTTTTTTCTGTGTACGAATTCTTGGATTTCAGGTGGGATGTAGTTCCTCAATGCTGTAAGAAGCGAATTGCCCAAATAAATGCTCGCCGAAAGTGTATCTCCACCGCTTTCAAGCCACTTCAATAAACCCTTGGATACCCTGATTTTAGGCATTGTTGGTCGGGCTTCGGCCACCCAAGAAGGCAGTGAGTTGATGATATCTCTAAAGGCTTTTTTTCTTCTTGTGCCAAGCATGCGGTATACTTCGGTTTCGCGGGTGCGAGTTTGGCTTGAGCCGTCCATTACAAATAGATAATTGGAGTTCAATGTTTTGGCGTGGAGTTGTCTCATTTCGAGCAGCATGCATAGAACAATGTTTGCATCAATGTTATTTGCTGTGGCATCGGCGGGATCGATGGTTCTAGGCGCGTAACGTTGTTTTAATGCGTTGGCTCTGGGTTTGAGTGTTGTTATCGTTACGCCACCATCTTCACGAATTGCGATGAACTCACCATCTTTGGTTTTTTGGACTTTGGAATTGCATAAGTCCGTGACGTTTATTCCAAGTTCGTCGACGATAATGCACATTGCGGCGACTGCAAGTTTATCTGTAATTCCAAGGTGCTGCTTGATCTTGCTGACCGACCAGGTGAAAGCATGATGAGCGCCTGGGAACGCTTTCCTTGTGTAAAGACCGCCTTGCTCTTCGGCGATGTAGGCGACGATGTTGATGAAGCCATTTGGGTGCGATTGCGAGAAGTAGCTTAAATTTTGCTTGGTTCTCAAATAGGCTATGTTTGGGTCTAAATTGTCAGTTGTTTCTCGAATCGCTACTATGTCGCTTTTTTGAATCATTTCTTGCGTTTTGGAGAATTCGCGATATCCATCGATCACAATCTTTTTGCACTTATCCAAAATGACTTTTCTGTGCTGTTCTATTTGTCGTGCGATATCGTTGAGCGCGGCCTCTAGGGAGGGGGCTCGAACTGCGTCAGCTAAGTTTAAGTAGCCAAGGATATTGCACTCCTTTTCGCTAAAAACGTCAGATGAAATTGGGGCGGGAGGGAACAGTGTATTGCTAGGCAGCTTTTTTGTCTTTTGTAACTTTCTTAAGTATTGCCGAACTGCCCCGTAGTCGGAGATGACAGTTACCTCCTTGACTGGCTGTTCTCCGCGCTCTGAGATCTGGGCCCGTCTCTCGGAGAGGTATTTGCGGCAAGCCGCTGTAATAATGTCTGGCTTCGCGTGCCACTCCGGATCGAGTTGGTGTGCCAGCAGCATGAAATCACGGATATGACTGGCTCTCCGCTTGGGAGGATGCTTGGTCATGTAGGCAAGGATGTAGTCAGGGCAGCAGTCTCTGATATCATCCAAGAAATTTTTCGGCGTCCTGCTCATCGATCCCTACCTGAAATCGGTTCAGATAGTCAGTGTAGATGGTGCAGGAGCCTCCGCAAGGGTGAAGGCTATGATTACCATGGGTGTGCAGCGTTTCGGGATGGTAGGCCCCAATCTATCTGAACCCATGCCCGTACTGCTTCCCCTTCAGGCCCGCCTGATGTCCCAGGCCCTGCGCAAGATCACCGGCAACATCAAGAACGCCAACTGCCTGGTGATCTTCATCAACCAGATCCGCATGAAGATCGGGGTGATGTTCGGCAATCCGGAAACCACCACCGGCGGCAACGCGCTGAAGTTCTACGCCTCTGTACGTCTGGACATCCGCCGTACCGGCTCGGTCAAGGAAGGCGACGAGGTGATCGGCAACGAGACCCGCGTCAAGGTGGTGAAGAACAAGATGGCCCCGCCGTTCCGCCAGGCCGAGTTCCAGATCCTCTACGGCAAGGGCATCTATCGCACCGGCGAGATCATCGATCTCGGCGTGCAGCAGGGTCTGATCGAGAAGTCCGGTGCCTGGTACAGCTACCAGGGCAACAAGATCGGCCAGGGCAAGGCCAACGCCGCGCGCTTCCTCGAGGACAATGCCGAGGTGCGCGAGACCATCGAGAGCACCATTCGCGCGCAGTTGCTCAGCCAGCCGGGGGCGCTCAAGGCAGCCACGGCCAGCGAGGCAGACGCCGACGCGGAAGTGGACATCTAAGGTGGCATGCCGGTGGTGCTCGATACTTCCGCCGCAGTAAGGCGGGCGGCCATGGATCTGCTGGCCCGCCGCGAGCACGGCCGCGCTGAACTGGCCCGCAAGCTGCGTCAGCGCGGCGCGGCTGGCGAGATGATCGACGCCGAACTCGAGCGGTTGGCCGAGGAGGGTCTGCTCAGCGACCAGCGTTTCCTCGAGTGCTTCATCCGCAGCCGGGCGAACGCCGGCTATGGGCCGCTGCGCATCCGCGACGAGCTGGGCCAGCGCGGCTTGCCGCGCTCAGCCGTGGAGCGTGCGCTGGCCGACAGCGGCATCGACTGGGCGGACAACCTGCGCCAGCTGTGGCGACGGCGCTTCGCCGGCCTGCCGCAGGATGCCCGCGAGCGGGCCAAGCAGGGGCGCTTCCTGCTGCAGCGGGGGTTTGCCCTGGAGGGGGTTAATCGCCTGCTGCGCGGCGGTGGCGACGAGTAGGTAGGGCCGGACCAAAGACAACGCCCGCACCGGGTAACCGGTGCGGGCGTTGTCGTTTGCAGGGGCGGGCTCAGTCGTTGTAACGCGGCAGCTCGCGCTGCCAGTTCTCCGGCTGGTTGATGAAGTTGATCAGTTCGCGCAGGCGGCCGTGGTCGCGGCCGTTGAAGCGGAAGGCCAGGCGGATCAGCTTGCAGAACTCCGGCTCGTCCTGCTCCAGCTCGCAGTAGGGCTGCTGATGGAAGCCACCCTCCAGGCACAGGTCGCTGAACTCGTCGTGCAGGTAGGCCAGGGCATGGGCGTTGAGCGGGCGGTTCATGCGGATGGCGAACAGCCCCTTGAGCCAGCGGCTGGAGTGGTAGTTGCGGTAGAAGTGGGTGATCTCCACCACCGCCTCCTCGGCGCTGGTGACCAGCTTCAGCAGGTGCATGTCGCTGGGCAGGATGTAGCCGTTCTCCTCCAGCTGTTCGCGGATGAAGTGCAGGGCGTCCTTCCAGTAGCGACCCTCCGGCACGTCCAGCAAGACCACCGGCACGATCGGGCTCTTGCCGGTCTGGATCAGGGTCAGCACCTCCAGAGCCTCGTCCAAGGTGCCGAAGCCGCCGGGGCAGAGCACCAGGGCGTCGGCCTCCTTGACGAAGAACAGCTTGCGCAGGAAGAAGAAGTGGAACGGCAGCAGGTTGCCGGTGTCGTGCACCACATCGTTGGCCCGCTGTTCGAACGGCAGGCTGATGTTGAAGCCGAGGCTGTGCTCGAGTCCGGCGCCCTCGTGGGCGGCGGCCATGATGCCGCCGCCGGCGCCGGTCACGGTCATCAGCTCGTGGTGGGCCAGCAGGCGGCCGAGGTCGCGGGCCAGCAGGTAGAGCGGGTGGTCCGGCTGGGTACGGGCCGAGCCGAACACAGTGACCTTGCGCCGCCGCTTGAACTGCTCAAGGACGCTGAAGGCGTTCTCCATCTCGCGCAGCGTCTGCATCATGATCTTGGCGTCCCAGCGATTGCGGTCGGCCTCGGCCATGCGCACCACGGTCATCAGCATCTCGCGGTACAGCGACTGGTTGGGACTTCCGGGGGGCACGCTGAGGCTGACGAGTTCGTCGACCTTCAGGCCGACATCGATGCCGCTGGTCTGGAAGTGTCTCGACAGGTAGTCATCCGACTCATAAGGCATGTGATTACTCCTTGTTGTTGTGGACCGCTACAGCGCGATCTGCTCACCCGGTTCCGGGATGTTGGCAGTCCACTGCAGGCGATCGTGCAGTGCCTGTTGCAGCACCTTCATCTTTTCCAGTTCCCCATGTACCAAATATAGCTCCGGTCGGTGGTCGAAGTGTTTCACCCAGTCGAGCAGCTGCGATTGTCCGGCATGGGCCGAGAAGCCACCCAGGGTGTGCACCTGGGCCTTGACCGCGATGCGCTGGCGCAGCACGCGCACGGTGGGTGCGCCGTCGACGATGGTCCGGCCCAGGGTGCCCTTGGCCTGGAAGCCGGGGAACACGATATGGCACTCCTTGCGCCACAGGTTGTGCTTGAGATGGTGGACGATGCGTCCGCCGTTGCACATGCCGCTGCCGGCGATGATGATCGCGCCGCTCTGGATACGGTTGATCGCCATCGAGTCCTCCGCCCGCGGCGTGCAGCGCAGGATCGGCAGCCAGTCCTCGACCTTGGTCACGTCGTGGCTGCGCAGCAGTTCGCGGTCCTTGGGGTCGAACTGCGCGTGGAAGCGGTGGTAGATGGCATTGGCCTGGATCGCCATCGGGCTGTCGAGGAACACCGCCTGCTGCGGCAGGCGGCCCTGCTGGTAGAAGCGGCCAAGGTGGAAGATCAGGTCCTGGGTGCGGCCGACGGCGAAGGCGGGGATCAGCACGTTGCCGCCGTCGCGGTGGGCCTGCTGGAGGATGTCGGCCAGCTCGTCGAGGGTGGCCTCGTCGCAGCGGTGGTCGCGGTCGCCGTAGGTCGACTCCATCAGCACCACGTCGGCCTCGCCGAGCGGGGTCGGGTCGCGCATCAGCGGCGTGCAGGTGTTGCCCAGGTCGCCGGAGAACACCAGGCGGCGGGTCAGCTGGTGGTCATGGACCTCCATCTCGACGATGGCCGAGCCGAGGATGTGCCCGGCGTCGTGGAAGGTCACCGCGATGCCGCGCGCCACCTCCACCCGCTGGCCGTAGACCACCGGGCGGCGCAGCTTGAGCGCCAGCTCGGCGTCGGCCTCGGTGTACAGCGGCACCACCGGCTCGCGGCCGAGGCGCGCCCGCCACTTGTTTTCCCACTCGGCGTCGCTTTCCTGGATGTGCGCCGAGTCCATCAGCATCAGCTGCAGCAGCTCGCAGGTCGCGTCGGTGGCGTAGATCGGCCCGCGGTAGCCCTTGGCCGCCAGACGCGGCAGCAGGCCGCTGTGGTCGATGTGGGCGTGGGAGATCACCACGGCATCGAGGCTCTTCGGGTCGAAGGCGAAGGGCTCGCTGTTGCGCGACTCCTCCTCGCGGCGGCCCTGGTGCATGCCGCACTCCAGCAGCACCCGGGCACCGTCGCGGGTCTCGATCAGGTAGCAGGATCCGGTGACTTCCTGGATGGCGCCGATGAAGGTGAGAAGGGCCATGTGATCTCCTGGTTCCGATTGTCGCGCCCGCCTGCCGGCGCGGGCGGGTCCTTGATGCAAGTCAGCCGCTGGGGGGCTTGTGGTTCTAGACTACTCCCAACCCCATCCCGGAGTCTTGCCCCATGAGTCAGCTTTTGCCCTGCGCCGAGGAGCTGCAGGCCCATGCCCTGGCGGAGCCGAGCTTCGCCGAGTGGGCTCGGGGCTGTGGCCCGCTGCAGCACACCGCGGCCACCCAGGCAGCGGTGTTCCGCCTGGCCCATCGCCTCGTGCAGTCCGGCTGCCAGCCGGACCTCGCCAGCGTCTATCGCCTGCTGCAGGCGCTCGACCGCCTGACCTGCACCGGCCTGTGGCTGGTGGCGCACATGACCTACGCACGCCGGGTGCGCCTGGATGGCACCGAACTCGAGGCCGACGACTTCAAGGCCCGCCCGGAGGGGCACACCGGTGGGGCGCTGAACATGGTGCCGGCCTATGCCGGCTACCTGGCGTTGAATGCGCTGACCGGCGAGACCCGCGCCTGGGCCATGGGCCAGGGCCACTGCGTGGCGGCCATCGAGGCGCTCAACGTGCTCACCGGTAACCTGCACCCGGAACAGGCGGCGCGCTACGGTCACGACGAGGCCGGACTGAGTCGCCTGGTCGCCGACTTCTACAGCTACGCCCAGGCTCCCGACGGCCTGCCCGGCGTGCCGCTGGGCAGCCACGTCACCCCGCACACCGCCGGCGGCATCGCCGAGGGCGGCTATCTCGGCTTTGCCGAGTTGCAGTATGCCCACCAGCCGCTGCCGGGCGAGACCCTGGTGGCCTTCCTCTCCGACGGCGCCGCCGAGGAGCAGCGCGGCAGCGACTGGATGCCGCGCTGGTGGCGTGCCGAGGACTGCGGCGTGGCCCTGCCGGTGCTGATCGCCAACGGCCGGCGCATCGAGCAGCGCACCGAGCTGGGCACCGCCGAGGGACTGGCCGCCTTCGTCGAGCACCTGCGCCGCTGCGGCTTCGATCCGCTGCGCTTCGATGGCCGCGATCCGGCCGCCTTCGTCTGCACCCTGCACGAGATGGAGCGCCATCTGGGGAACCGGGTCGAGGAGCTGCAGCGCGGCATCCTCCAGTACCCCTTGCCGATCCCTTTCGCCATCGCCGAGACGGTCAAGGGGTTCGGCTTCCACGGCGCCGGCGAGAATGCCGCGCACAATCTGCCGCTGCCGGGCAACCCGCATACCGATGCCGAGGCGCGCCGCTTGTTCAACGCCAGCGCCGCGGCCCTGTGGGTGGCGCCGGACGAGCTGCGCTGGGCGCTGGACTGTTTCGCCGCCCTGCGTCCGGGACGCGCGCTGGAGCGCGATCACCCGCTGGCGGTACGCCGGCCGGCGCTGCCGCAGCTCCCCGAGCTGCATTTCCACGACCGGGACTGCTCGCCGATGAGCGCCATCGATCGCTTCTTCGTCGACCTGACGGCGGCCAACCCGCAGTTGCGCCCGCGCGTCGGCAATCCCGACGAGCTGGCCAGCAATCGCCTGCACGGCGTGCTGCAGGCGCTCAGGCACCGGGTCTGCGTGCCGGAGGCCGACGACGAGGCGGTGGACGGCCGGATCATCACCGTGCTCAACGAGGAAGCCGTGGTGTCGGCCTGCCTGGCCAACCAGGGCGGCCTGAACCTGGTGGCCAGCTACGAGGCGTTCTGCGTGAAGATGCTCGGCGCAGTGCGCCAGACCCTGATCTTCGCCCGCCAGCAGACGGAGGCCGGTCGCCCCGCCGGCTGGCTGGGCTGGCCGCTGGTGGCCACCTCGCATACCTGGGAGAACGGCAAGAACCAGCAGTCGCACCAGGACACCACCTTCTGCGAGGCACTGCTGGGGGAGATGGGCGACACGGTGCGCGTGCTGTTCCCGGCCGACCACAACAGCACCCTGGCGCTGCTGCCGCAGATCTACCAGACGCGCGGCCGGCTGGCCTGCCTGGTGGTGCCCAAGCGCGAGCGGCCCTGCGTGTTCGACGCCGCCCAGGCGCAGCGACTGGCTCGCGACGGGGCCTGCGTGGTGGCCGAGCGGGCGGGCAGCGAGCCACTGCTGCTGATCGCCAACGGCAGCTACCAGCTCGCCGAGATGCGCCGCGCCGCCGCCCGGCTGGCCGAGGCCGGCTATGCCTACCGGCTGGTCTACCTGCAGGAACCGGGGCGCTTCCGTGCCCCCCGTGACCTGCTGGAGCAGCAGACGGTCGCCGACGAGGCGCTGCGCGAGCGGCTGTTCCCTGCCGCCATGGCGCGCCGCGTGCTGCTCACCCACATGCGCCCGGAGGTGGCCCGCGGCCACCTGTGGCTGCTGCTGCCGGACGCCTGCCGGAGCGCGGTACTGGGCTACCGCAACCGCGGCGGCACCCTCGACGAAGCGGGCATGCTGTTCGCCAACCGCGCCTGCTGGGCCAACGTGGTGGCCGCCTGTGCGCAGCTGATGGACGTACCGCGCACTGCGTTGCTGACCGCCGACGAGGCGGCCGCGCTGGCCGGCAAGGGCGATCCTGCCGTGCTGCGCTGACGAGAAAGGCCCGCCGCGGGAGCCGGGGCGGGCCTTTCTCGGTGGTGCCGGATTACTTCTTCAGTCCGCAGTCGGCGGCGCGGAAGCGCTCGGTGGTCACCGGGCGATTGCTCCTGTGCTCGCTGAAGTCATAGATCAGCACTGCGCCCTTGCCGAGCAACTGGCGGTAGCCGGGGTTCCGGCAGACGCTGGCGCGCAGCTGCTGGCGGACGGCGTCGGGATTGCTGCGCATCTCGGCGGCGTGGCTGGGGCGCACGCTGAGGTGGTTGATCAACTGGTTGCCCTCGGTGGTGTAGCCCTGGTCGAGGATGTCGGCGTTGATCGCCCGCGGAGTGCCGACGCTGCTCTGCCGGGCGACGTCCTCGAGCAGCTTGCCCAGTTCGTGGTCCTGCAGCGAGGCGGCGTGGGCGGCGGAGGCGGCCAGCAGGCCGGCCAGCAGGACGTGAATACGGCGCATGGGGATTCTCCTGGGAAACTGAGCCTTCGACCCGTGCTGGCGCAGCGGGTTCGCAGGGCGTCCATCATACGCCCTGCGCTGGAGCCGGCGGGCGCGTCTGCTAGACTGCCGCGCCCGTTGGAACGCTGCCCCTGGAGTTGCCATGCCGTCATCCGCCCGTCGCGCCCCGACCACCGCCGTCTGCCGGGGTGCTCGATGAGCAACAGCGTCGCCCGCCTGCGCGCCGAGCGCCTCGCCCGCAGCGCCAAGCCCTTCGTCGCCCGCGGCTCGCGCATGCCGCGCTGTCCCGCCTGCCGCCTGGCGCAGAGCCACTGCATGTGCGCCTGGCGCCCGCAGGTGGCCGCGCGCAGCGGGGTGTGCCTGCTGATGCACGACATCGAGGCGCTCAAGCCGAGCAACACCGGCTGGCTGATCGCCGACGTGCTGGCCGACAACAGCGCCTTCGGCTGGTCGCGCATCGAGGTGGATCCGCGTCTGCTGGCGCTGCTCGACGATCCGCAGTGGCAGCCCTACGTGGTGTTTCCCGGCGAGTACGCCGCACCCGAGCGGGTGGTGCAGACGGTCGAGCCACAGTCCGGCCGGCGCCCGCTGTTCATCCTGCTCGACGCGACCTGGACCGAGGCGCGCAAGATGTTCCGCAAGAGTCCCTACCTGGACCGCTTCCCGGTGCTCAGCCTGACCCCGGAGCAGCAGTCGCGCTATCGGCTGCGCCGCTCGACCCGCGGCGAGCACCTGTGCACCGCCGAGGTGGCGGCGCTCTGCCTGGAACTGGCTGGCGACCGCGAGGCCGCCGAGGCGCTGGATGCCTATCTCGACGTGTTCAGCGAACGCTACCTGAGCTTCAAGCGCCACCTGCCGCTGGACGAGGGGAGTGCGGCGCATCAGCGCCTGCTGCCGTTCCGCTCCTGAACGACCGGCAGGCGCCGTGGCCACAGCTGGGCGACCAGCATGCCGGCGAGCATCAGCGCGCAGCCCAGATAGCCGCGCGGCGCCAGCGCCTCGTCGAGCAGCAGGGCGCCGGCGATGGCGGCGAACACCGCCTCCAGGGAGAGGATGATCGCCGCATGGGAGGCGATGGCGTGCTTCTGCGCCACCACCTGCAGGGTGTAGCCGATGCCCACCGAGACCAGGCCGCCGTAGAGGATCGCCGGCCCGGCGCGGCCGATGGCCTCGAGGTCGATGTCCTCGAACAGCACGGCCAGCAGCAGGCTGAGCAGCGCGCAGGTGAGGAACTGCAGGAAGGCGATGCGCACCGGGTCGTGGCGACCGGCCAGGGCGCCGACCAGCAGTACGTGCACGCCCCACACCAGGGCGCCGGCCAGCTGCAGCCAGTCGCCGGCGGCGATCCGGAAGTCCGGGCCGATGCTCAGCAGCGCCATGCCGGCCACCGCCAGGCTGGCGCCCAGCCAGATGCCCAGGCCCGCGCGCTGGCCGAGCAGCAGGCCGAGCAGTGGCACGATGATCACGTACAGGCCGGTGATGAAGCCGGAGTTGGTCACGCTGGTGAACAGCAGGCCGACCTGCTGCAGGTTGATGCCGGCGGTCAGCGCCAGGCCGAGCAGCAGGCCGCCGAGCAACAGGCTGCGATTCAGCGGCTCGCCGCCACCGTCCGCGGGGCGGCGCAGCAGCAGCGGCAGCAGCACCAGGGCGCCGAGGGCGAAGCGCAGGCCGGAATAGAGGAAGGGACCGATGGCGTCCATGCCCAGGCGCTGGGCAACGAAGGCGCTGCCCCAGATCAGGGCGGTCAGCAGCATCAGCAGATCGGCACGCAGGGCCTGGCCAGGCATGGGGTTCACCTCAGAAAAAAGGCGAAATTCTGCCCTGAAAGGGTAGAATTGGGGAACCTGCATGAACTCGGCTTGTCGTGCGAGCAAGTCCCTGAGGCTTTTCCGGGTATTTTTCTTGACCGTGCGGGGTGTGCTCGGCATCCTGAGCGCCGCTCGAGCCCCCGCCCGCTCAGAACAACAACAGGACTTATCATGGCCGCCTACGAAATACTGATTGCCGACGACCACCCGTTGTTCCGCAGCGCCCTGCAGCAGGCGTTGAGCATGGGACTGGGGGCCGAGGCGCATCTGGTGGAGGTGGCCAGCATCGCCGAACTGGAAGCGCGCCTGAACGAGAAGCGCGACTGGGATCTGGTCCTGCTCGACCTCAACATGCCCGGCGCCTACGGCTTCTCCGGGCTGGTCCTGCTGCGCGGCCAGTACCCGCACATCCCGGTGGTGATGGTCTCCGCTCAGGAGGAGGCCGCCGTGGTGCAGCGCTCGCGCGAGTTCGGCGCCAGCGGCTTCATTCCCAAGTCCAGCCCGCTGGAAACCATCCAGCAGGCCGTCCGCGCGGTGCTCGACGGCGACGCCTGGTGGCCGCCGCAGGTCGAGGAAGCCGCCGCCCTCTCCGACGAGGTGCGCGCCGCCAGCGAAGGTCTGGCCAGCCTCACCCCGCAGCAGTTCCGTGTGCTGACCATGGTCTGCGAAGGCCTGCTCAACAAGCAGATCGCCTACGAACTGAGCGTCTCCGAGGCCACGGTCAAGGCCCATGTCACCGCCATCTTCCGCAAGCTCGGCGTGCGCACCCGCACCCAGGCGGCGCTGCTGCTGCAGCAGATGGAGTCGATGCCGTCGAGCTGAGGCCGCTCTTAAGCTTCCGCCAAGGCGGGAATGACAGACTGGCGTCTTTTGCAACGGAACGCTCCATCATGCAGTCACCCTTCAAGGGCCGCACCGGCCTCAAGCGCATCCTCAACGCCGCCGGCTATTCCTGGGACGGCCTGTGTACCGCTTTCGCCGGCGAGGCGGCGTTCCGCCAGCTGGTGCTGCTCAACGCCGTGCTGGTGCCGCTGGCCTTCTTTCTCGACGTCAGCCGTGGCGAGCGCGCCGTGCTGGTGGCGGTGTGCCTGCTGGCGCTGATCGTCGAGCTGCTCAACTCGGCGGTGGAAGCCGCCATCGACCGCATCTCCCTCGAGCGCCATCCGCTGTCGAAGAACGCCAAGGACATGGGCAGCGCCGCCCAGTCGGTGGTGCTGGCCATGATCGCCCTGGTGTGGGGCATCGTCCTGCTCGGCTGAGCGTCGGGCGCGTAGCTCAGGGAATTTCCTGCAGGCGGATCTGATCGCTGCGCTGCGCGCCGGCGGTGAAGCTGCGGCACAGTTCGACGAACTCGCGCATGGCGCTGCTCTGGTATTTCTGCTTGTGCCAGATGAAGCTGAACTGGCGGCGCAGGTCCAGCTCCGGGGTTTCCACCGCCACCAGGCTGCCGCGGCGGAAGGCGTCGCGCAGCGCCAGGCGCGAGATGCAGCCGATGCCCAGGCCCGACTCCACGGCGCGCTTGATCGCCTCGGTATGCTCCAGCTCCAGGCGGATGTTCAGCGGCGTGGGGTGATGGCGCATGCCCTGGTCGAAGGTCAGCCGCGTGCCCGAGCCCTGCTCGCGGAGGATCCAGGCCTCGCGCACCAGCTCGTCCAGGCTCGCCGTGCGCCGCCGGGCCAGCGAATGCTGCGGCGCGCAGAACACCACCAGTTCGTCCTCCACCCAGGGCTGCACCTCGATGTCCGGATGCTGGCAGTCGCCCTCGATCAGACCGAGATCGAGGCCGTGCTGGGCCACGCCCTGCACCACGTGGCTGGTGTTCTGCACATGCAGGCGTACCCGGCACTCGGGGTGCGCCTGCATGAAGCGGCCGATCAGCAGGGTGGCCAGGTAGTTGCCGATGGTCAGGGTGGCGCCCAGCTGCAGCGAGCCGAAGCCGATCTTGCCCTGCAGCAGCTGCTCGATCTCCTCGGCGCGGTCGAGCAGGGCCACTGCCTTGGGCAGCAACTGGCTGCCCAGCGCGCTGAGGGTCAGGCGCTTGCCGATGCGGTCGAACAGCGGGCTGTCATAGTGGCGCTCCAGTTCGGCGAGCGAGGTGCTGGCCGCCGACTGCGACAGGGCCAGCGACTCGGCGGCGCGCGACACGCTTTCCAGACGGGCGATGGCGACGAAGACCTGCAGTTGCCTGAGGGTGAAACGCATATCGATATAACCGATTAACAATATATTGATTATTCATTTAACGGATATCTTGCGCGACTATAGAATGCAGCGCAACACGGCCAGCCGGCCGTACTTACTTTCGCATCTGCAAGGAGTCATCCATGAGCAACCTGGTGAGCGAGCGCGTGATCAGCGTGCATCACTGGAACGATACCCTGTTCAGCTTCAAGACCACCCGCAATCAGGGACTGCGCTTCGAGAACGGCCAGTTCGTGATGATCGGTCTGGAAGTGGAGGGGCGTCCGCTCATGCGTGCCTACAGCATCGCCAGCCCCAACTACGAGGAGCACCTGGAGTTCTTCAGCATCAAGGTGCCGAACGGCCCGCTGACCTCGCGCCTGCAGCACCTGCAGCCGGGCGACGAGCTGATGGTCAGCCGCAAGCCCACCGGCACCCTGATCCTCGGCGACCTGCTGCCGGGCAAGCACCTGTACCTGTTCGGTACCGGCACCGGCCTGGCGCCGTTCATGAGCGTGATCCAGGATCCGGAAACCTACGAACGCTTCGACAAGGTGATCCTGGTCCACGGCGTGCGCTGGGTCAGCGAGCTGGCCTATGCCGACTTCATCACCCAGGAGCTGCCGCAGCACGAGTACTTCGGCGAGATGGTCCGCGAGAAGCTGATCTACTACCCGACCGTCACCCGCGAGCCGTTCCGCAACCAGGGCCGCATGACCGACCTGATGCGCAGCGGCAAGCTGTTCGCCGACATCGGCCTGCCGCCGATCAACCCGCAGGACGACCGCGCCATGCTCTGCGGCAGCCCGAGCATGCTCGACGAGACCAGCCAGGTGCTGGACAGCTTCGGCCTCAAGGTTTCCCCGCGCATGGGCGACCCGGGCGACTATCTGATCGAGCGCGCCTTCGTCGAAAAATAAGGTTCATCGCATTTTCCCGGGGAAGGCGGCCTTGATTTTCAGGAAAAAGTAATCGGCGTCCCTGAAGCCATAGGCCATGCGCTTGATCACCTTGATCCGGTTGTTCACCCCCTCCAGCAGGCTGGTG
>NZ_CAJGBM010000028.1:0-31872 GCF_904426495.1 Pseudomonas sp. OF001
GCATTCAATCGCTCATCGCCCAGGTTTGCCGTGCGCATCTCTTCCTCAGCCCAGCTCGCGGATGACATCCCTGTACTCCCTCGGAAAACCTAAGATGGTGACTGAACTTGTGTATAACGACGAGCGCGGAGCATGGGCACGATCGAGTGTGATCAACCGCCCAGCTCGGCCAGCCGCGCGAGGAAAGCCTCTTCGTCGAGCACCTTCACGCCCAGCTCGTTGGCCTTGGCCAGCTTGGAGCCGGCGCCGGGACCGGCGACCACGCAGTGGGTCTTGGCCGACACCGAACCGGCGACCTTGGCGCCGAGCGCCTCGAGCCGCGCCTTGCCCTCGTCGCGGCTCATGGCCTCGAGGGTGCCGGTGAGCACCCAGGTCTGCCCGGCCAGCGGCAGGCCGGCCACCACGGCCTTCGCGCTCTGCCAGTGCATGCCGAACGCGCGCAGCTGCGCCTCGATGGCACGGGCCCGCTCGACGCTGGCCGGCTCGGCGAAGAACGCGCGCAGGCCCTCGCGGGCCTTCTCGGTGAGGCCCTTGGCGGCCTTGAGGCTCAGCCAGTCCTGACTGAGGGCGATCACCCCTTCGAGGCTGTCGCCCGCAGCAGCGGCGAGGTTCTTCGCCCCGGTGGCGGCGATGCCCGGAATGTTCAGCCGGTCGATCAGCTCGGGGAGGGTCGCGCAGGCGGCGAACTCGGCGTGCAGCTCGCCCTCCTCCTCAAGCTCCACGCCGCACTCGAGCAGGCGGGCGATCACCGTGCGGTTGTGCTCATCCTCGAAGAAGCTGTGGATCTCGTGGGCCACTTCCAGGCCGACGTCCGGCAGCCAGGTCAGCACCTCGGGCAGCGCCACCTGGATGCGTGCCAGCGAGCCCAGGGCGCGCGCCAGCAGCTTGGCGGTTTCCTCGCCGACGTCGGGAATGCCGAGGGCGAAGATGAAGCGCGCCAGCGGCGGTCGCCGGCTGGCCTCGATGGCGGCCAGCAGGTTGCGGGTCGACAGTTCGGCGAAGCCTTCCAGCACCACCACCTGGTCGAAGGTCAGGGTGTAGAGGTCGGCCGGCGACTTCACCAGGCCGACGTCGACCAGTTGCTCGACGATCCGGTCGCCAAGGCCGTCGATGTCCATGGCGCGGCGCGAAACGAAGTGGATGATCGCCTGCTTGAGCTGCGCCTGGCAGCTCAGGCGGCCGACGCAGCGGTAGATCGAGCCCTCGCTGACCTGCGCCTTGCCCTTGCCGCGCCTGATCAGCCGGGTGCGCTCGACGTGCGAGCCGCACACCGGGCAATGCTCGGGAATGCTCACCGGCCGCGCGTCGGCCGGGCGACGCTCGGCGACCACCTGCACCACCTGAGGAATCACGTCGCCGGCGCGGCGGATGATCACGGTGTCGCCGATCATCAGCCCCAGGCGCGCCACCTCGTCCATGTTGTGCAGGGTGGCGTTGGACACCGTGACGCCGGCCACCTGCACCGGCTTGAGGCGCGCCACCGGAGTCACCGCACCGGTGCGGCCGACCTGGAACTCGACGTCGAGCAGCTCGGTCAGCTCCTCGCGGGCGGGGAACTTGTGGGCGATGGCCCAGCGTGGCTCGCGGGCGCGGAAACCCAGCTCGCGCTGCCAGTCGATGCGGTTGACCTTGAACACCACGCCGTCGATCTCGTAGGCCAGCGCGTCGCGCCTGTCGCCGATGGCCCGGTAGTAGGCCAGCGCCGCCTCGACGCCGCGCGCCAGTCTGAGCTCGCGGCTGATCGGCACCCCCCAGCCCCTGAGCGACTCGAGGACGCCGACCTGGGTGCCGGCCAACTCGCCTTCCACCTGGCCGACGCCATAGGCGCAGAACTCCAGCGGGCGGCTGGCGGTGATCTTCGGGTCGAGCTGGCGCAGGCTGCCGGCGGCGGCGTTGCGCGGGTTGGCGAAGGTCTTGCCGCCGCTCTCGATGGCGCGCGCGTTGAGCGCCTCGAAACCGGCACGCGACATGTACACCTCGCCGCGCACCTCCAGCACCCGCGGCCAGCCCGCGCCGTGCAGGCGCAGCGGGATGTTGCGCACGGTGCGCACGTTGGCGGTGATGTCCTCGCCGGTGCTGCCGTCGCCGCGGGTGGCGCCGCGCACCAGCACGCCGCCCTCGTAGCGCAGGCTGACCGCCAGGCCGTCGAGCTTGGGCTCGCAGGCGTACTCCACCTCGGCGCCGCCGCCGAACAGGTCGCCTGAAGGGTCGCCGGCCGGCAGCAGCTCGCCGAGGCCCTCGCGCACCCGGCGGTCGAAGTCGCGCAGGTCTTCCTCAGCGAAGGCGTTGCCCAGGCTGAGCATGGGAATCTCGTGACGCACCTGGCCGAACTCGGCCAGCGCCTGCCCGCCGACGCGCTGGGTCGGCGAGTCCGCCGTCACCAGTTCGGGATGCTCGATTTCCAGCGCCCTGAGTTCGTGGAACAGGCGATCATATTCGGCATCCGGGATGCTCGGCTGGTCGAGCACGTAGTAGCGGTGATTGTGCTCGTTGAGCTCGGCGCGCAGTTCGGCGATGCGCTGGGCGGCGGTAGTGGTCATGGCAGGGTTCCATAAAACGAAAAAAGCAGCCCTGCGCGGAACGCAGGGCTGCTTCTCAAGACACGAAGATCAACGCTTCATCAGCGCCCGGCGCTCGAACTCGACGATGCGCTGGCGGTAGTGCTCGATGGTCTGCGCGGTCATCACGCTGCGCTGCTCGTCCTTCAGCTCGCCGTCGAGCTCGTGGGACAGCTTGCGGGCGGCGGCGACCATCAGGTCGAAGGCCTGCTTGGGATGGCGCGGACCGGGCAGGCCGAGGAAGAAGCTGACCGCACGGGTGCTGAAGTGGTCGAGGTCCTCGAGGTCGAAGGTGCCCGGCTTGACGCCGTTGGCCATGGAGAACAGCACCTCGCCGTTGCCGGTCATGCTCTCGTGGCGATGGAAGATGTCCATGTCGCCGAAGCGCAGGCCGCTCTCGAGGATGCTCTGCACCAGCGCCGCGCCCTTGAAGCCGTTGGGGTCGCGGGCGACCACGTTGATTACCAGCACCTCGTCGAACGGCGGCAGCTCGCGCGGCTCGGCCTTGGCCGCCGGGGCCTTGTCGGCCGCCTTGCCGCTCTTCTCCAGCGGTTTATCCACGACCTTCTCGCCGGTCTTCTCGGCAGCCTTGTCGCGGCTCTTGTCCCGACCGCGCGGCGCCTCGCGCTCCTCGACCCGCACACCCGCCGGCTCGGCGGCGAGGCCCGGCTCGTCGAGATCGAGCTCCAGGTCGCCGGCCGAAGGCTCCTCGCGGCGCTGCGCGCGCGGGGCGGTGAGTTCCTCCTCGTCGAGCGAAGGCTCCTGGTGCTTGTTGACCACGCGAGAGGGGCCGAGCAGGCTCGGATCTTCCTCGTCGTCATCCGGCAGGCTGGCGACGCTGCGGTCGAGCTTGAGCTTCAGCCGTCCCTTGCTGCCGCGCATGCGGCGCCAGCCATCGAACAGGATACCGCCGATCACAATGATGCCGATGACGATCAGCCATTCGCGCAAACCGATGTCCATGAAAGACACAATCCCCTAATCAGAATCCGGGTAAATCAATTGCCTTGCAGCCATTCCAGTCGGTTGGAACCGTTTATATACCGGAGCGGCTTGTAATAGCCCATAAATTAACATGTCGACACAAACTATACACCGTTGCTCCTGTCAGGCTTCAGCCAATGCGACGGCCTCCTCGACATTTACCGCCACCAGACGCGAACAACCCGGCTCGTGCATGGTCACGCCCATCAATTGATCCGCCATTTCCATGGCGATCTTGTTATGGGTGATATAGATGAACTGCACCTTTTCCGACATTTCCTTGACGAGCCGCGCATAACGGCCAACGTTGGCGTCGTCCAGCGGCGCATCCACCTCGTCGAGCATGCAGAACGGCGCCGGATTGAGCTGGAAGATCGCGAATACCAGGGCCAGTGCGGTCAGCGCCTTCTCGCCGCCGGACAGCAGATGGATGGTGCTGTTCTTCTTGCCCGGCGGGCGCGCCATGATCGCCACCCCTGTATCGAGCAGATCCTCGCCGGTAAGCTCCAGATAGGCCTGACCGCCGCCGAACACCTTGGGGAACAGCGCCTGCAGGCCAGCGTTGATCTGCTCGAAGGTTTCCTTGAAGCGGTTGCGGGTTTCCTTGTCGATCTTGCGGATGACGTTTTCCAGGGTGTCCAGCGCCTCGACCAGGTCGTCGTTCTGCGCATCCAGATAGCGCTTGCGCTCGGACTGCTGCTGGTATTCCTCGATGGCAGCCAGGTTGATCGGCCCCAGGCGCTGGATACGCGCGGCCAGTTGCTCCAGCCGACTCTCCCACTCGCGCTCGGCGGCGGCCTCGGGTAGTTCGGCCAGCAGGGTCGACAGCTCGTGCCGGTCTTCGGCCAGCTGGTCCTCCAGCGCCTTGCGGCGCACGCTGAGGGTCTGCCAGTCGAGGCGCTGCTGCTCGAGCTGGCTGCGCAGCAGCTGGGCCTGCTGCTCGGCGCTGCCGCGACGCTTCTCGGCCTCGCGCAGCTCGCGGTCGGCGTCATCGAGGGCCAGGCGCGCCAGGCGCATTTCCTCGTCGACCGCCATGCGCCGCTCGAGCAGCCCCTCCAGCTGCATGCGCAATTCCTGCAGCGGCTCGTCGCCCTCCTCCAGGTTGAGAGCGAGCTGCTCGCAGCGCTCGAACAGGCGCGCCGCCTGCAGCTCGAGACGCTCCAGGGCCTGACGGGTGGAGTCGTGCTGGGCGCGCAGCGCGCCGAACCGCACCGCCAGCTGGTGGGCATGGTCCTTGTGCCGGCGCGCCTCCTGACGCATGCGGTCGAGCCCCTCGCGCAGGGCATCGCGGGCGGACAGCAGCTGTTCGCGCTGCTCGGTGTCGCTGGCCATGGCGTCCAGGGCGTCCTGCAGGTACAGGCGCGACTCGCCGAGCTGCTCCACTTCCAGGGCGCGCTGCTCGGCCAGCTCGGCCAGTTCCTCTTCCAGCCGCCGGCGGCGCAGGGCCAACTGCTCGTGGCGCGCCTGCAGCGCCGACAGCTGGGCGCGCAGCTCGCCCTGGCGGCGACCTTCGTCCTGGATGCGCCGGCGCTGCTGCTCGCGGGCCTGCTCCTGCGTCTGCTGCCGCTCGCGCAGCTCGAGCAGGCACTCCTCCAGCAGGGCCAGGGCGGCCTCGCGCTCCGCGCGCTCGCCGGCCAGGCGCTCCAGCTCCTGGCCGCGGGCCAGCAGGCCGCCGTCCGTCTCGCCGCCACGGCGCACCCGCAGGAAGTGTCGGCCGACCCAGTAGCCGTCACGGCTGATCAGGCTGTCGCCCTCGGCCAGCCCGTCGCGGGCCGCCAGCGCGGCCCCCAGCGACTCGACCGGGCGCACCCGGCCCAGCCAGGGGGAAAGGTCGAGCGGTGCCTGCACCTTGTCCAGCAGGCTGCCGGGCAGCGCTCCGCCGGCCGCGGCGCAGGCCAGGCGCAGTTCGCCCTGCTCGAATTCGTCCAGCGCCAGGCCGGCGAAGTCGTCGAGCAGCACCGCCTGCAGGTCGGCGCCGAGCACGGTCTCCACCGCCAGCTCCCAGCCGGGCTCGACGCGCAGGCCTTCGGCCAGGCGCGGCCGACCCTGCAGGTTCTGCTCGCGCAGCCAGGCGGCGGCGCCCGCGCCCGGGTCCAGCGCGGCCTGCTGCAACGCCTCCAGCGAGGCGAGGCGGCCGTTGAGGCGCTGCAGCTCGCCCTGCGCCTGCTGCTGCTCGCGCCCGGCCTGCTGCAGCTCGTCGCGCAGCTGCTGCAGGCGCTCGGCCAGTTGTTCGTCGCCGGCCTGCAGCTCCTCCAGCCCCAGCTCACCGGCCGCCAGCTGCTCGGCCAGCGCCTCCATGCGCGCATCGGCGGGATCGCCGGCCAGTTGGCGGCGCTCGTCCTCGAGACGGCGCTGGCGCTCGACCAGGCGCTCCAGGCTCTGCTCCAGCTGCTGGATGCGCGCCTGCTGCACCTCGGCCTGGCGGCGCGGCTCGGCGCTGCGCTGGTTGAAGGCGTCCCACTGCTCCTGCCAGGCGTGCATGGCGGCCTCCGCCTCCTCCAGCACGCAAGCGCCCTCCTCGGCGGCGGCCCGGGCCAACTCCTGCTCGGGCTCGAGCATCGCCAGCTCCTCGGCCAGGCTGGCCAGCAGGTCGCGGTCGTTGCCCAGGTGTGCCTTGGTTTCCGCGCGGGCACGCTCGGCCTCGCGCAGGTCGTCCTGCAGCTGGCGCAGGCGCTGCTGGCCGTGCTGGATGCTCTGCTCGATGCGCGCGATGTCGCCGCCCACCGAGTAGAAGCGCGCCTGCACCTGGTTGAAGGTTTCCGCCAGCTCGTGGTGACCGTCGCGCAGGCGCTCGATGCTGGCGTCGGCGTTGCGCTGCTCGGCGACCAGCGCCTCCATGGCCACTTCCTGGTCGCCGATCACGCTCTGCCGCGCCCGCGCCTGCTCGTCCAGCGCCAGCCAGCGCAGGGCCGCCAGCTCGGCCTTGAGCTGGCGCTCCTCGGCCTTGTACTGCTGGTACTTCTCGGCGGACTGGGCCTGGCGCTGCAGGCGCTCGAGCTGGCGCTCCAGCTCCTGGCGCAGGTCGGCCAGGCGCTCGAGATTCTCCTGGGTGCGGCGGATGCGACTCTCGGTCTCGCGGCGGCGCTCCTTGTACTTGGAGATGCCCGCCGCCTCCTCGATGAAGTTGCGCAGATCCTCCGGGCGCGCCTCGATCAGCTTGGAGATCATCCCCTGCTCGATGATCGAGTAGCTGCGCGGCCCCAGGCCGGTGCCGAGGAAGATGTCGGTGATGTCGCGCCGACGGCACTTGGTGCCGTTGAGGAAATAGGTGTTCTGCCCTTCGCGGGTCACCCGGCGGCGGATGGATATCTCGCTCCAGCTCGCGTACTCGCCGCCCAGGCTGCCGTCGCCGTTGTCGAACACCAGCTCGATGGACGCCTGCCCCACCGGCTTGCGGGTGTTGGAGCCGTTGAAGATGACGTCGGTCATCGACTCGCCGCGCAGGTTCTTCGCCGAGCTCTCGCCCATCACCCAGCGCACGGCGTCGATGATGTTGGACTTGCCGCAGCCGTTGGGACCGACCACCGCGGCCATGTTGCTGGGGAAGCTGACCGTGGTCGGGTCGACGAAGGACTTGAAGCCGGCCAGGCGGATGCACTTCAGGCGCATGGCGGGAGGCTCCGGACACGGCGGCCAGACGGGCGACGAAGAGGGGCGGACGGCGGAATCATGGGCGGGCGTCTGACCGGGGTTGCGCGGCGCGGCAGTCTAGCACAGGGGCCGGGCGGCTCAGGAGGGGCGCGGACGGAGCGCCGCCGACCTCGCGCGGATGTGTGCGCCACGGCACGCGGACAGGGCGCCGGGGACGCTGCTAATCTGGCGACAGACCAAGGAGCAGCCCATGTCCCTTCCCCCGCCGTCCGGCTGGCGCCACCGCCTGTACGTGATCATCTTCCAGGTCGACACCCCGGCCGGGAGGCGTTTCGACGAGTTCCTGCTGCTGGCCATCCTCGCCAGCCTGCTGGTGGTGATGCTGGACAGCGTGGAGTCGATCGGCAGCGAGCACGGCGCCCTGCTCGGCGTGCTGGAGTGGAGCTTCACCGCCCTGTTCGCCCTCGAGTACCTGGTCCGCCTGTACTGCTCGCCCCGGCCGCTGCGCTACGCCTTCAGCTTCTACGGGCTGATCGACCTGCTCGCCGTGCTGCCCGGCATCCTCGCCCTCGTCTTCGCCGACGCCCAGTTCCTGATCATCGTCCGCGTGCTGCGCATGCTGCGGGTGTTCCGCGTGCTCAAGCTGACGCCCTACCTCAGCCAGGCGAATTTCCTGCTGGTGGCGCTGCGGGGCAGCCGGCAGAAGATCATCGTGTTCCTGCTCACCGTCAGCACCCTGGTCATCGTGTTCGGCACCCTGATGTACGTGATCGAGGGGCCGGCCCACGGCTTCAGCAGCATCCCCACCAGCATCTACTGGGCGGTGGTGACCCTGACCACCGTCGGCTTCGGTGACATCACGCCGAAGACGCCGCTCGGCCAGAGCCTGGCCAGCCTGATCATGATCACCGGCTATTCGATCATCGCCGTGCCGACCGGCATCTTCACCGCCGAACTGGCCAACGCCATGCGCAGCGGCGAGGGCGGCCTGCAGCGGCCATGCCCGACCTGCGGCAAGCCCAGCCACGAGGCTGGCGCCAGCTTCTGCTGCCGCTGCGGTCACCCGCTGTTCCCTCGTGCGGACTGAGCCCCGGCGCCGCCCGCACAAGAAGGGCGCGGGGCCCGCAGGCCGCCGCGCCCGTTCCACCGCCGGAGCGCCTCAGCGTTCGCCGCGACTCTCGCCCCGCTCCTGCCACTGACGGCCGCCGTCGCGCTGACGCGCCGGCCCCATGCGCTGACCACCCGCGTCATCCGGCGACGAGGAGGACGGCGAAGCCATGCGCCGCTCATGGCGCTGCGAGCGCTGCTCGCCCACCTGCTGCTGGCGATGCTGTTCGCGTTGCTGCCACTGACGCTGCGGACGCTGCTGCCACTGGTGCTCCTGCTGGCGCTCGGGGCGCTGCGACTGCCACTGCCGCTGCGGGCGCGTCTCGATGCGCTGCTGCGGCCACTGGCGCTCCTGGCGGACGTCCAGACGCTGCTGCCACTGACGCTGCTGCTGTTGCAGTTCGCGCTGGCGGCGCCAGTCCCGCTCCCGCTCCTGCTCCTGTTGCCATGCGCGCAGGCGCTGCTCGCCCTCGCTCGGGTTGCGCCATTCGCGCTGCGGCGTGCCGGGGCCGTAGTAGCGGCCCTGGTCGCGGCGCTCCCACTGGCCGTCACCACGGTCGTCGTGGCGGCGGTTGTCGTAGTGGCGATTGTCGTAGTGGCGATTGTCGTAGTGGCGATTGTCGTAGCGCGGCTGCGAATGGTAGCGCTGCCCCAGCCGCGGCGGGACATGGCGATGCTCGATCACCCGCCACGGGCCGTTGAACTGCCGTCCCGACGACCAGTGGTTGTCGTTCCAGCGGTAGTAGGTGTGGTCATGGTAGTAGGTGCGCGGATAGCCCGTGCTCACATAGACGCGCAGGTCGTCGTCCCAGCGCCAGCGGCCATCGCGGGGCGGCGGGTAGTAGCCGCCATGGCGGGGATAGTCGCCATAGCGGGGATAGTCGTCGTAGCCGTAATCCCCCTCGACGACGGTGCAGGCCGTCAGCGGCAGGATCAGGGCCATCAGGATCCCCACGGCACAACGCCTCATTTGCTAGCCTCCACGGCAGGCGCGGGCCTGCTCGGACATTGGTCGACGCCCGGCGCGACAGTCGCAGCCGGGTCATCCTTCAGACAACGGGTCCGACCACTGGTTGCAGTGTCGCGAGCCGGCCAGGACGGCCGCAGGGAGCCTGGCCGCTCCGCCGAGGGGAGCGGCCGTGGCGGTCAGGGCTGCTCCGCCTTGTCGATTACCAGCGCCTGCTCGCCCGCCTCGAGGGTCTTGAGCACGCCGCTCTGGCCGATCCACTCGCCCTGCATCGGGCTGCCGGCACGGGAGATGCGCGCCACCAGCTGGATCTCGGCGAAGTTGGACAGCTTGAGCTGCGGCATCATCGCATCGGCATCGGAGAGGCTGACCTCCACCGGCAGGTCGGAGACCTTCAGGCGCTTGGCGGCCAGCGGCATCGGCGGACCGGAGGCGGCACGGGCGAAGACGAACAGCGTGTCGTCCGGCTGCACCTTGCCGGCCAGTTCCGGGGCCAGGCTGACCCGGACCTTGAGCTCCACCGCGGCCGGCGCGACCGGCGCCTCGGGCACCTTCTCGCCGCGGGCGACCAGCTGCTCGCGGGCGCGCTCGATGCCGCCCTCGATGGCCTGGCGCGACGGATCGTTCGGCTCCAGCACCGCCACCAGACGCTGCCAGTAGCCCATGGCGTCGCCATAGCGCTGCTCCTCGAAGGCGGCGATGCCGAGCAGGCCGAGGGTGGTGACCTCCTGCGGATCGAGCCTGAGTGCCTCCTCACCGAGGCTGCGCACCTGCTCGGTGAACTTCTGCCCCTCGGCGAAGTACAGCGCCTGCGCCCACTGGCCGAGCAGCTCCGGCTGGCGGCCGGCCAGTTCGGCGGCGCGGGCGAAGGCCGGGGCGGCGTCCCCGGGACGCTGCTGGGCCATGTAGCTGCGACCGAGGAAGTACCAGGCCTCGGCCTGGTCCGGCTGCAGGCGCACGGTTTCCTCGAGGCGCGCGATCACCTCGTCCATGTTCTTCGGCGCCACGGCCAGCTGTTCGCGCAGCTTCAGCGCATCGCTGGCGCCCCAGTGCAGGTACAGGGCGAGGCCGGCGACCGGCACCAGCACGGCCAGCGTCAGCGGCAGCCAGCGGCCCAGCGGGCGACGCGCCGCCTCGGCCTGCTCGGCGTCGTCCAGCAGCTCGCGGGCGGCCTCGCTGCGCCCGGCCTCCAGCTGGGCGGCATCCAGGCTGCCGGCGGCATGCTGGGCGTCCAGCTCGGCGATGCGCTCCTGATACAGGGCGACGTTGAGGGCGGTGCGGTCTTCCTCGGCCTGGGCGCGGCGGCCGCGCAGCAGCGGAATCAGCAGGAAGGCGAGCGCTGCCAGCAGCAGCACCGCGGCAGCAAGCCAGAAAGCGGTCATTGGTCAGCCTTGCTCTTGTCGGAAGCGTTCTTCAGCAGTTGGTCGAGGCGCGTGCGCTCCTCGGCGGAGAGGTCGGCGCCCTGGCCGGATGCCGCGGGACGGCGGCGACGCAGGACGATCAGCGCCAGCACGCCGAGACCGCCGCCGAGCAGCAGCCACGGGCCGTACCAGAGCAGCCAGGTACGCGCATCGACCGGCGGGTTGTAGCGCACGAAGTCGCCGTAGCGGGCCACCAGGAAGTCGACGATCTCCTGGTTGCTCTTGCCTTCGCCGAGCATGCGGTGGATCTCGCGGCGCAGGTCCATGGCGATCGGCGCGTCGGAGTCGGCGATGTTCTGGTTCTGGCACTTCGGGCAGCGCAGCTCCTCGGTGAGGGTGCGGTAGCGCTCGCGCGCCGCCTCGTCCTTGAACTCGTAGGTGTCGATGGCCGCCTGGGCGCCCAGCGACAGGGTCAGGCCCAGCAGGGCTGCGGAGAGCAGTCGTTTCATCAGCGCGCGTCCACCAGTTGCTGGTACAGCGGAGCCAGCTGTTCGCGCCAGACGCGCTCGTCGATGGCGCCGACGTACTTGTGACGGATGATGCCGTCCTTGTCGATCAGGAAGGTTTCCGGCGCGCCGTAGACCCCGAGGTTGATGCCCAGGCTGCCCTGCGGGTCCTCGACGTTGAGGCGGTAGGGGTTGCCCAGATCGTTGAGCCACTTGCGCGCCGCCTCGCCGTTGTCCTTGTAGTTGACGCCGTAGACCACCACGCCCTGCCCGGCCAGCTGGTTGAGCATCGCGTGCTCGGCGCGGCAGGTCGGGCACCAGGTCGCCCAGACGTTGACCAGCGCCGGCCCCTTGAGGTCGCCGGAGCTGACGGTGCGCGCCGGGTCTTCCAGCGACGGCAGGGCGAAGCCGGGCAGCGGCTTGCCGATCATGGTCGTGCCGATGTCGCGCGGATCGAGGAACAGGCCCTTGTAGAGGAAACCGGCCAGCACCAGGAAACCGAGCAGCGGCAGCAGCAGGATTGCCCGTTTCATGCTTGCACTCCAGTCATGCCCAGCGCCTCGCGGGCCTTGGTGGTCACCTTGACCCGGTAGCGACGGTCGAGCGCGGCGAGCAGGCCGCCGCAGGCCATCAGCAGGCCGCCCAGCCAGATCCAGCGCACGAACGGCTTGACGTGCAGGCGCACGGCCCAGGCGCCGTTCTCCAGCGGCTCGCCGAGGGCGACGTAGAGGTCGCGGGTGAAGCCCGGATCGATGCCGGCCTCGGTCATCGGCATGCCGCGCACCTGGTAGATACGCTTCTCCGGATGCAGCACGGCGATCTCCTCGCCATCCTCCAGCACGCGCACGGTGCCGCGATCGGAGGTGAAGTTGGGGCCTTCGTGGTGACGGGTACCGTCGAAGGCGAAGCGGTAGCCACCGACTTCCACCGACTCGCCGGGCGCCATGCGCAGGTCACGCTCGACGTTGTACTGGCTGGACAGCACGATGCCGAGGGCGGTCACCGCGATGCCGAAGTGCGCCAGCTGCATGCCCCAGTAGCTGCGCGACAGGCCGGCGATGCCCTTGACCAGCCCCTTGTGGCGGGTCTTGTCGAGCAGGTCGCGCAGCCCGGCGAGCACCACCCAGGCGGCCAGCAGACAGGCGGCCAGCACCGCCCAGTGGAAGTCTCCGAGCAGGAAGGCGGCAGCGACGCCCAGCACGCCGCTGGCGACCAACACCGGCAGCAGCATGCCGCCCAGCCAGCCCAGCGGGGTGTCCTTCCAGCGCACCAGCACGCCGACGCCCAGGGCGACCATGAGGATGGCCATCAGCGGCAGGAACAGCGCGTTGAAGTACGGCGGGCCGACCGACAGCTTGGCGCCGGACAGGGCGTCGAGCACCAGCGGATAGAGGGTGCCGAGCAGGATCATGGCGCAGGTCACCACCAGGATCAGGTTGTTGGCCAGCAGCAGGGTCTCGCGCGACCACAGGCCGAAGCCGATGACGCTCTTGACCACCGGCGCGCGCAGGGCGAACAGGGTCAGCGAGCTGCCGACCACGAACAGCAGGAAGATCAGGATGAAGGTGCCGCGCTCGGGATCGGCGGCGAAGGCGTGCACCGAGGTCAGCACGCCGGAGCGCACCAGGAAGGTACCGAGCAGGCTCAGCGAGAAGGCGGCGATGGCCAGCAGCACCGTCCAGCTCTTGAACACGCCGCGCTTCTCGGTCACCGCCAGCGAGTGCAGCAGCGCGGTGCCGACCAGCCAGGGCATGAACGAGGCATTCTCCACCGGGTCCCAGAACCACCAGCCGCCCCAGCCCAGCTCGTAGTAGGCCCACCAGGAGCCGAGCACGATGCCGATGCTGAGGAAGGCCCAGGCGACTATGGTCCACGGCCGCGACCAGCGCGCCCAGGCGGCGTCGAGGCGGCCGCCGAGCAGGGCGGCGATGGCGAAGGCGAACACCACCGAGAAACCGACGTAGCCCATGTACAGCATCGGCGGGTGGACGATCAGGCCGAAGTCCTGCAGCAGCGGGTTGAGGTCGCCGCCGTCGCGCGGCGCGTTGGGCAGCAGGCGCGCGAAGGGGTTGGAGGTGACGATCAAAAACAGCAGGAAGCCGACGCTGATCATCCCCATCACGCCGAGCACGCGGGCCAGCATCACCTCCGGCAGCTGGCGGGAGAACACCGACACGGCGAAGGTCCAGCTGGCGAGGATCAGCGCCCACAGCAGCAGCGAGCCCTCGTGGGCGCCCCACACCGCGCTGAACTTGTAGAACCAGGGCAGCGCGCTGTTGGAGTTGCTGGCCACGTAGGCCACCGAGAAGTCGTCGACCAGGAACGCCTGGGTCAGGCACAGGAAGGAGAACAGCAGGAAGGCGAACTGGCCCCAGGCCGCCGGGCGGGCCAGGCTCATCCACTGCGCGTCGCCGCGCCAGGCGCCGATCATCGGCAGGGTCGCCTGCACCGCGGCCAGGCACAGGGCGAGGATCATGGCCAGATGGCCGAGCTCGGGAATCATTGCTTGCCCTCCGCGCTACCCATGGCCGCCGGCGGCATGCCGGCCGGCAGCTTGCCGCTGTCCTTGAGCGCCTTGGTCACCTCGGGCGGCATGTAGTTCTCATCGTGCTTGGCCAGCACCTCGTCGGCGACCAGCACGCCGCTCGCGTTGAGGCGGCCGAGGGCGACTATGCCCTGCCCCTCGCGGAACAGGTCGGGAAGGATGCCGCGGTACTGGATGGTCACGTCCTTGGCATAGTCGGTGACCACGAACTGCACGTCCAGCGAGTCGGCCGAGCGGCTCACCGAGCCCTCCTTGACCATGCCGCCGGCGCGGATGCGGGTGTCCTGCGGCGCCTCGCCGGCGGCGATCTGCGTCGGCGTGTAGAACAGGTTGATGTTCTGCTGCAGGGCGCTGAGCGCCAGGCCGACGGCCACGCCGACGCCGGCGAGGATGCCGAGGATGATGAACAGGCGCTTCTTGCGGACAGGATTCATTGCTTGCTCTCCCGGCGCAGACGGCGCGCCTCGTCTTGCAGGTAACGCCGGCGCGCCAGGATCGGCAGCGCGACGTTGAGGGCCAGGACCGCCAGGCTGATGCCATAGGAAGTCCACACGTACAGGCCATGCTTGCCCATGGCGAGGAAATCGGCGAAGGACTCGAAACTCACAGGCTGCGCTCCACTTCGGCTTTGACCCAACTGGCCCGCGACTCGCGCTTGAGCACCTCGAGGCGCATGCGCAGCAGCAGGCTGACGGCGAAGAAGCAGTAGAAGCCGATGACCATGATCAGCAGCGGCACCCACATCTCCGGCGGCATCGCCGGCTTCTCGGTGATCTTGAAGGTCGCCGGCTGGTGCAGGGTGTTCCACCACTCCACCGAGTACTTGATGATCGGGATGTTGATCACGCCGACGATGGCCAGCACGGCGCAGGCCTTGGCCGCACTGTCGCGGTTGCTGATCGACTGGCCGAGGGCGATCACCCCGAAGTAGAGGAACAGCAGGATCAGCATCGAGGTCAGGCGCGCGTCCCACACCCACCAGGCGCCCCAGGTCGGCTTGCCCCACACCGCGCCGGTGACCAGGGCGATGAAGGTCATCCAGGCGCCGAGCGGCGCGGCGCACTGCAGGGCGACGTCGGCCAGCTTCATCTTCCACACCAGGCCGACCACCCCGGCCACCGCCAGCATGATGTAGCAGGACTGGGCGAGGATCGCCGCCGGCACGTGGATGTAGATGATCCGGAAGCTGTTGCCCTGCTGGTAGTCCGGCGGCGCGAAGGCCAGCCCCCACACGGTGCCGACGGCGAGCAGCAGCGCCGCGGCCACGCTCAGCCAGGGCAGCCAGCGGCCGCTGATCTCGTAGAACCATTTGGGCGAGCCAAGCTTGTGAAACCACGTCCAGTTCATCGAAGGATGCTCACTTCTTATTCGCCGACACTGATGTTCAGGCCGGCGGCGATGGCGAAGGGGGTCAGGGTCACCGCCAGGGCGGTGAGGCTGGCCAGCCACAGCAGGTGGCCGGCCGACGGCAGGCCCTGCAGGGCCGACTGCAGGGCGCCGCTGCCGAGGATCAGCACCGGGATGTACAGCGGCAGGATCAGCAGCGCCAGCAGCAGGCCGCCGCGCTTGAGCCCCACGGTCAGCGCCGCGCCGACCGCGCCGAGCAGGCTGAGGATCGGCGTGCCGAGCAGCAGGGAGAGCAGCAGCACCGGCAGGCAGCGCGCCGGCAGGCCGAGCATCAGCGCCAGCAGCGGCGCCAGCAGGACCAGCGCCAGGCCGGAAAACAGCCAGTGTGCCAGCACCTTGGCCAGCACCAGAAGGGGCAGCGGGTGCGGCGAAAGGACCCACTGTTCCAGCGAGCCGTCCTCGAAGTCGCTGCGGAACAGGCCGTCCAGCGACAGCAGCACGGCGAGCAGCGCGGCGACCCACACCAGACCGGGCGACAGGGTTTCCAGCAGCTTGCTCTCCGGTCCGACGGCCAGCGGGAACAGCGCCACCACGATGCCGAAGAACACCAGCGGGTTGAGCAGCTCGGCCGGGCGGCGGCACAGCAGGCGCGCCTCGCGCACCAGCAGCTGGGTGAACACGTTACTCATCGGCGACGCTTCCTGCGCGGGCGAGGTCCAGCTCGCGGTAGCCGGCCGGCTTGCGGGTCAGGCTGTGGTGGGTGGTCAGCAGCACCATGCCGCCCTGCTCGCAGTGGCGGGCCAGATGCGCCTCGAGCTGGGCCACGGCGTGCTTGTCGAGGGCGGTGAAGGGCTCGTCGAGGACCCACAGCGGCGGCGGATCGAGGTACAGGCGGGCCAGGGCGACGCGGCGCTGCTGGCCGGCGGACAGGGTGTGGCAGGGCACGTCCTCGAAGCCGCGCAGGCCGACCGCGTGCAGCGCCTGCCAGATGGCGTCGCGGGTCTCCATGGTGTGCAGGGCGCACAGCCAGGCGAGGTTCTCCTCGGGGCTGAGCAGGCCCTTGATGCCGGCGGCATGGCCGATCCACAGCAGGTTGCGGGTCAGCTCGCCGCGCTGTTCGCTCAGCGGCTTGCCGGCCAGGCGGATCTCGCCCTCGGTCGGCTGCATCAGCCCGGCCAGCAGGCGCAGCAGGCTGGTCTTGCCGCTGCCGTTGGGGCCGGAAATCTGCAGCATTTCGCCGGGATGCAGGGCGAAGTCGAGCCGCTCGAACAGCATGCGCAGGTCCCGCTCGCAGGCGAGCGCAACGGCTTCGAGGAAGGGACTGGTCACTGCATGGCTACCCGTCGGCAGAGCGATCGAAAACGTCGGCCGGGACTAGTCCCGGCCAGGTCGGGCGGCATTATACATATGCCCCCGAAGGGCCGTGGATCGTATTTTCGACAGCTTATGACCGGCTTAAGGAGGAGATGCGACCGGCTGTCGCAGCCCCGACTTCAAGGCCGGGGCTGACGCCCCTGCCCCTGCGCCGCGACCAGCCGCTCGACGAAGAACTCCAGATGGCCGCGCGGATTGGCCGGCAACGGCCAGCCGTCGATCTTTTCCGCCAGCGCCGTGTAGGCCTGGGCGGCACGGCTGCGCGGGAACACCTCGAGCAGCGGACGCTGGCGCTGCACCGCCCGGCGCAGCGAGTCGTCGAAGGGAATGGCGCCGACATAGTCGAGCGACACCCCGCCCAGCGGCTCGGTGAGACGCAGCAGCTGCTGGTGCAGGGCCGGCCCTTCCTGGGCGGCGAAGGTCATGCTGGCCAGCAGGCGGAAACGGTTCATGCCGTGCTCGCGGTTCAGCCGGGTGATCAGCGCCAGGACATCGGCACGGGCGGCCGGCTCGTCGTTGACCACCAGCAGCGCCTCGCTGGCAGCATGCAGCAGGGTGGTCACGCCGCGGCCGATGCCCGGCGCACAGTCGACCAGCAGCACGTCCGGCGCGCGCGGCAGCTCGCTGAAGGCGCGGATCAGCCCGCCCAGCTGCAGGGCGTCCGGCTCGCGGGGTTCGCCCGGCGAACCGGCGATCAGCTGGATGCCGCCCGGTCCGCCGACCAGCGCATCGGCCAGGCGGCAGCGCCCGGCCAGCACGTCGGCGAGGGTGCGCGGCGGATTCAGGGCCAGGGCCGCATCGACGTTGGGCAGGGCGAAGCTGGCGTCGAGCAGCAGCACCCGCCGGCCGCGGGCGGCCAGCGCCCAGGCCAGGTTGATCGCCGCCTGGGTCTTGCCGACGCCGCCCTTGCCGCTGGCGACCGCGATCACCTGTACCGGCGCGACGGCGCTCGGCTGCGCGCGCAGCGACGCGATGTGCGGGCTCACAGCTCGCCCCCTTCCTCGTCGTCGCGCCGGCCCATGCCGTACTTGCGCATCTTCTCCACCAGGGTGGTGCGGCGCACGCGCAGGCGCTCGGCGGCGCGCGCCACCACCCCGCCGGCATCGTCCAGCGCCTGCTGGATCAGCGAGCGCTCCAGGCTGTTGAGATAGTCCTTGAGGTCCAGGCCACCGATCGGCAGCAGCGCCGGGGCGTCGATGCCCGGCAGGGCGCCGCCCGGCTCGCGCTGCGGGCCCTCCTCGGCCTGACCTTCCTCGCCGTCGAGGTGGCGAAACTTCTTCGGCAGCTCGGCGACGCCGATCACCCCGTAGGGATGCATGATCGCCAGGCGCTCGACCAGGTTGGCCAGCTCGCGCACGTTGCCGCGCCAGTCGTGGCGGCACAGCGACATCAGCGCCGCCGAACTGAAGCGGATCGAGCCGCGCTTCTCGTGCTCCATGCGCGCGATCAGTTCGTTGATCAGCAGCGGGATGTCCTCGACCCGCTCGCGCAGCGGCGGCAGCTCGATGGAGAACTGGTTGAGGCGGTAGTAGAGATCGTCGCGCAGCCGCCCCTCGGCCACCCGCTGCTCGAGGTCGTGGCGGGTGGCGGCGATCACCCGCACGTCGACCGGCCGCGCCAGGTCGCTGCCCGTGCGCTTGAAGCTGCCCTCCTGCAGCACGCGCAGCAGGCGCACCTGCAGCTCGGCCGGCAGGTCGGCGATCTCATCGATGTACAGGGTGCCGCCGGCGGCCAGTTCCAGGCGGCCCTGGCGGCTGCCGATGGCGCCGGGCAGCGCGCCGGCCTCGCAGCCGAACAGCTCGCTTTCCAGCAGCTCCGGATCGATGGCCGTGCAGCTGATCGGCACGAAGGGAAACTCGCGACGGCTGGAATGGTAGTGCAGGTTGCGCGCCACCACTTCCTTGCCGCTGCCGGGCTCGCCGAGCAGCAGCACGCCGACCTCGGTGCCGGCGACCTGCTGCATCTGCTGGCGTACCTGCTGGATCGCCCGGCTGGTGCCGACCAGGCTGCGGAACAGGTTGGACTCGCGCTGCTGACCGCGCTCGCGGGCGGCGTCGAAGGCCTGCTGGTAGACTTGGGCGCGGTGCAGGGCGTCGAGCAGCTGGTTGTAGCTCGGCGGCATGTCGAGACGCGCCAGCACGCGGCGGCGCAGCTCCTCCGGCCAGTCGGCGCAGCTCTGCTCGCCGAACAGCAGCAGCGGCAGATTATCCACCCGGGCGCCGAGCTGCTTGAGCAGGCGCGGGGCGCCGCCCTTGCTGTCGATCTGACCGAGCAGCACGCAGGACAGACGCACATCCGGCTGCGCTTCGAGCTGGACGGCCCAGTCGCTGCTGGTGCAAGCGCTGCAGGGCTCGCAGAGGAAGTCGAAGATCACCGCCAGATCATGGCGGCGTTGGGGGAGGTCGTCGATCAGCAGGATTCGGGATTCACGCCACATGATTGCTCGGCTGGGGAGGCAGAAAGGGGCCACGGGGACGAAAACGAAGCGCCCCGCCGGTGCTGGCACCGGAAAATTGCACGCAGTAAAGCCAAAAGACTGACGCCAGTCAATTTTATGTGGCGTTTTCCCATCACCCCGAGGCTGCGAGCCGCTAGCTAGCCGCCTCGCGCTGCGTCGACATTCCGTCATCCCCCTTGCCCGCCGACTCTCCGGTGGCGGCATCCCCGGCGGCCGTATCCACGGCGGCCGTATCCACAGCGGCCGTATCCACGTCGGTTGCATCCTCCTGCTCCGGCGGGCTGCCGGCGCCGGCGGCCCCGCCCTGCATCTGCTCCTGCACCACCGCCTCGTCGACGCGCGGGTCGAGCGCCACCGACAGCGGCGAGCCGGCCATCGCCACCGGCACGGCGACGTGCTGGATCGGCGCCTCCTCGACACGGTGCAGGCCATGCACATCCTGCGGTCGCACCCGCCAGACCAGCACCAGCGCGCAGGCGCCGATGAACAGGTAGAGCAGCCGGGGCACGCCACGGCTCATCAGCTCGCCGGCGATCAGCGGGCCGAGGCAGGCGCCGACACCGAACACCAGCAGCAGCATGGCCGACAGGGCGACGCGGCGCTCCTGCTCGACGTGATCGTTGGACAGCGCCACCGCCAGCGGATAGAGGGCGAACAGCAGCAGGCTGACCACGAAGCCCACCGCCAGCATCAGCGCCAGCGGCGGACGCGGCAGCAGGCCCAGCGGCAGCACGCTGAGCGCCAGGGCGACGGCGATCAGACGGATCAGCAGGCTGCGGTCGAAGCGGTCGGACAGGCGGCCGAGCGGCGCCTGCACCACCAGCCCGGCGAGCACGCAGGTGGTCATGAACAGGCCGACCTCGCGGGTTTCCAGGCCCTGCGCGCCGGCGTAGACCGGCCCCAGGCCGTAGAAGGCGCCGATCGCCAGGCCGGCCATGGCCACCGTGGTCATCGACTGCGGCACCCGCTTGAGGAAGAAGCGCGGCTCCAGCGGCGCCGGCTTGAGCGGCGCCGGGTGGATGCGCCGGGTGGTGGCCACCGGCACCAGGCACAGCGAGAAGCACAGCGCCACCAGCAGCAGCGGCTCGAGGCCCAGCGCCGGGCGCACCACCAGCACCAGCTGACCGAGCACCAGGCCGAGGTAGCTGGCGGTCATGTACATGGAGAACACCCGGCCGCGCTTGCGCGGTTCGGCCTGCTCGTTGAGCCAGCTTTCCACCACCATGAACTGGGTCATCATGCCCAGGCCGATCAGGAAGCGCAGCGGCAGCCAGGCGGCCAGCCAGGGCAGCAGGCCATGGGCGATCACCGCGGCGCTGACCATGCCGCCGGCCGCCACATAGGCGCGCACATGGCCGACCCGGCTGATCATCAGGTGACCGAACTTGCCGCCCAGCACCAGGCCGGCATAGTGCGCCGCCATCAGCCAGCCGGCCTGGCCGGCGGCGCCCTCGGCGGCCATGCGCAGGGCCAGGTAGGTGGTCAGCAGGCCCGAGCCGAGCAGCATCAGCAGGGTCGCGGTGAACAGCGAGGGGAAGGCGAAAATCGAGCGGGGCATGCATCCTCCGGGGGTTGGCCGGCGCGCCGGCGGGCGGCGGGCGGGATCGGCAGCAGCGCCGCCCCGTCCCGCCGCCGGGGTTCACAACTGCGGCGCCAGCACGCGGCGCTCCCAGGGCGTGATCTCGGCGAGGAAATCGGCCAGCTCCAGGGTCTTGCTGGCCAGGTAGCCGTCGATGAACTCGTCGCCGAACAGTTCGCGGGCCAGGCCGCTGCGCTGCAGGCGGTGCAGCGCCTCGTTCATGCTGGTGGGCAGGCGCAGCGCATCGGGCACCTGGAACTCGCCGCGCGCCGGCAGCGACGGCTGCAGGCCGCGCAGCAGGCCGTAGAGGCCGGCGCCGAGGCTGGCGGCCAGCGCCAGGTAGGGGTTGGCGTCGGCGCCCGGCAGGCGGTTCTCCACCCGCCGCGCCTCCGGGCCGCTGGCCGGGATGCGCAGGCCGGCGGCGCGGTTGTCGTAGGCCCAGCAGGCGTTGTTCGGCGAGGCGTAGGGGTGCGCCAGGCGGTGGTAGGAGTTGACGTTGGGCGCCAGCAGCAGGGTCAGTTCGGCCAGCCCCGCCTGCAGGCCGCCGATGAACTGGGCGAAGGCCGCGGTCGGCTCGCCGGCGGCATCGCTGAACAGGTTGCGCCCGCGCTCGTCGACCAGGCTCTGGTGGATGTGCATCGAGCTGCCCGGCACGCCGCCCAGCGGCTTGGCCATGCACACCACGATCAGCCCGTGGCGGAGCGCCACCTCGCGCAGCAGGTGCTTGAACAGGAAGGTCTGGTCGGCGATCTGCAGGGCGTCGCCGTGGGGGAAGTTGATCTCGAACTGGCTGACGCCCATCTCGTGCATGAAGGTGTCGCGCGGCAGGCCGAGCGCCGCCATGCAGCGGTAGACCTCGGCGAAGAACGGCCGCAGGCCGTTGCTGGAGGCGACGCTGAAGGCCGAGGCGCCGACCTCGCGGCGCCCGTCCAGGCCCACCGGCGGCAGGAAGGGTTCGCGCGGATCGGGGTTGGGGGCGAAGACGAAGAACTCCAGCTCGGTGGCCACCACCGGAGTGATGCCGAGCGCCGCGTACTCGGCGAGGATCCGCCGCAGCAGGCCGCGGGTGGACAGCCCGCAGGGCCGGCCGTCGACCTCCAGCGCGTCGCAGATCGCCAGCGCGCGCGGCGTGTCGCTCCACGGCAGCAGGTACACCTGCTGCGGGTCGGCGCGCAGCGCCAGGTCGCCGTCGTCGCCGCCGTAGAAGCTGGCCGGCGGATAGCCGCCCATCAGGCACTGCAGCAGCACGCCGCGGGCCAGCTGCAGGCGCCGCCCGGAGAGGAAGCCCTCGGCGGTCATCACCTTGCCGCGCGGGATGCCGTTGAGGTCCGGCGTCACGCACTCGATTTCCTCGACCGCCGCCAGACGCTCGGCGAACTGCAGCAACTCTTCCGGACTCTTCATCGTTTCCCTCCCTGACGCCTCATGACAAACGTAGGGTGGGTTAGCCGCGCAGCGGCGTAACCCGCCAAGGATGCCGCAAGGCATCCCCCTTGCCGGCCTGGCGGCCGGTTGGTGGGTCACGGCCTGCGGCCTGACCCCACCCTACACCCTACCCCACGCATCCTCGCCCTCATCCGTGCAGAATCTCTCACTGACCGTGCACAATTTCAACCACTCTCGCCCTACGGGATCCCCACCCCCGCCTGGGCGCTCTGCGCCAGGTCCTGCAGCTCGCGGTTGGCCACCGCGTACACCGCGTAGTCGCTGCCGCTGGCGGCGCGCAGCTCGGCCAGCAGGTGGCGCCAGCGTCCCACCAGCGGCTGGTGGTGGGCCAGCCAGAGGGTCAGGCGGTTGTCGATCTCCACCGGCCCCTCGGGCATCTGCAGCACGGCAATGGTGATCGCCCGCTGCTGCCAGTCGAGGTCGTCGCGCAGCGACTCGCGGGCCAGTACCTGCCAGTTGTTCTCCACCGGCAGAGCGTTGAGCTGCTGCAGGTACCAGCCCAGCTCCAGCTCGGCGCCCACCGCGAAGTAGCAGGCGGCCACGCGCATCGGCGGCTGGCCGGTGACGTCGGCGGCCTCGATGATCGGCAGCAGGGTGTACAGGTCGCCGCAGCTGGCCAGCCGGCGCGCCAGCCCGGCCGGCACCCCGGCGCCCTCCAGCTCCTCGCGCCGCGCCAGCCAGGCGGCGCGCGCCGGCCCCTCGAGCAGCTCCTCGAGGTTGTCGATCAGCGCCTCGACGCAGGGCGCGAAGTGCTCGACGGCGCGCGCCATGTCCAGTTCGCTGCGCCGGTTGCGCAGCAGCCAGCGGGTGGCCCGGCGGCCCAGGCGCATCAGTTCCTCCATCAGCGCCAGCTGCAGCTCGGCGTCGACCTGATGGTCGAGCGCCTCGATCTGCTGCCACCAGTGCGGCAGGTCGAACAGGTCGCGCACCACCACCCAGCCGCCGGCGATGTGCGCCGCCGACAGGCCGGTGGACTCGTTGAGGCGCTGGACGAAGGTCACCCCCATGTGGTCGACCAGGTCGTTGGCGATGCGCGTGCTGATGATCTCGCGGCGCAGGCGGTGGTGCTCCAGGGCCTGTGGGAAGCGCGCCAGCAGCTGCGGCGGGAAGGCATGGTCGAGTTCCTCGCGCAGGTAGGGATCGTCCACCAGCGGCGAGTGCAGCAGCGCCTCCTTGAGGTCGAACTTGCTGTAGGACAGCAGCAGCGCCAGCTCCGGGCGGGTCAGCGCCTGGCCCTGGGCGACCCGCGCGTTGAGTTCGTCGTCGCCGGGCAGGAACTCCAGGGCCCGGTCCAGGCGCCCGCGGCTCTCCAGGTCGAGCATCAGCCGGCGGAACTCGCCGAGGCGCCCGCGCGCGTGGCGCTGGGCCAGCGACAGCGCCTGCACCTGGCGGTAGCTGATGCCCAGCACCAGGCCGGCCACCGCCTCGGTCATCTCGCGCAGCAGCTCGTTGCGCTGCTTGAGGGTCAGATCGCCCGCGCGCACCACCTCGCCGAGGAGGATCTTGATGTTGACCTCGTGGTCCGAGCAGGTCACTCCGCCGGCGTTGTCGATGAAATCGGTGTTGCAGGCGCCGCCGCGCAGGCAGTACTCGACCCGCCCCAGCTGGGTCATGCCGAGATTGCCGCCCTCGCCCACCACCTGGCAGCGCAGCTCGCGACCGTCGACGCGCAGGGCGTCGTTGGCCTTGTCGCCGACGTCCACGTGGCTCTCGTGGCTGGACTTGACGTAGGTGCCGATGCCGCCGTTCCACAACAGGTCGACCGGCGCGCGCAGCAGCGCGCTGATCAGCTCGCTGGGCGGGAGCTGCTCGGCGTCGATCGCCAGGCGCGCGCGCACCTCGGGGCTGATGGCGATGCTCTTGGCGCTGCGCGGGAACACCCCGCCGCCGGGCGAGATCAGCGCTGCGTCGTAGTCGGCCCAGCTCGAGCGCGGCAGGGCGAACAGGCGCTGGCGCTCGGCGAAGCTCGCCGCCGGATCGGGATTCGGGTCGAGGAAGATGTGCTGGTGGTTGAAGGCGCCGATCAGCAGCAGCTGCTCCGAGCGCAGCAGACCGTTACCGAACACGTCGCCGGCCATGTCGCCGATGCCGACCACGGTGATCGGATCGCGCTGCACGTCGATGCCGCGCTCGCGGAAATGGCGCTGCACGCCGACCCAGGCGCCGCGCGCGGTGATGCCCATGCCCTTGTGGTCGTAGCCGGCCGAGCCGCCGGAGGCGAAGGCGTCGCCCAGCCAGAAGCCGTAGTCGGCGGACAGCGCGTTGGCGATGTCGGAGAAGGTCGCGGTGCCCTTGTCGGCGGCCACCACCAGGTAGGGATCGTCCTCGTCGTGGCGCACCACGCCCGGCGGCGGCACCACGCCGCCCTCCACCAGGTTGTCGGTCAGGTCGAGCAGGCCGCTGACGAAGATGCGGTAGCAGGCGATCGCCTCGGCCTGGATCTCGTCGCGCGTGCCGCCGAGCGGCAGACGCCGCGGCACGAAGCCGCCCTTGGCGCCGACCGGCACGATCACCGCGTTCTTCACCTGCTGCGCCTTGACCAGGCCGAGCACCTCGGTGCGGTAGTCCTCCTCGCGGTCCGACCAGCGCAGGCCGCCGCGCGCCACCTTGCCGCCGCGCAGGTGCACGCCCTCGACCCGCGGCGAGTAGACGAAGATCTCGTAGCGCGGCACCGGCCGCGGCATCTCGCTGATCAGGTGCGGGTCGAGCTTGAAGCTCAGGTAGTCCTTGGGCGCGCCGTCCGCGCCGCTCTGGTAGAAGTTGCTGCGCAGGGTGGCGCGGATCAGCTCCAGGTAGCGGCGCAGGATGCGGTCCTCGTTGAGCACCTGGACCTGCTCCAGCGCGCCGAGGATCGCCTGCTCGAGGCGCTGCTGCTTGTCCGCCAGTTCCTCGACCGGCAGCTTGCGCGCCAGGTAGAAGCGGGTCTTGAACAGGCGGATCAGCTCGCGGGCAATGTCGGCGTGGTTGCTCAGGGTGGCGGCGATGTAGCCGAGGTCGAAGCCCAGGCGGATCTGCTTGAGGTAGCGGCCATAGGCGCGCAACACCGCCACCTCGCGCCAGGGCAGCCCGGCGCCGAGCACGAGGCGGTTGAAGCCGTCGTTCTCGGCGTCGCCCTGGACGATGTGGATGAAGGCGTCCTGGAGGATATCGTTGAGCTGCACCAGGTCGACGTCGATGCCCTCGGCGTAGGTGAAGCTGTAGTCGTGGATCCAGAACTGGCTGCCGTCGTGACGGCGCAGGCGGAAGGGGAACTCGCCGAGCACGCGCAGGCCGAGGTTCTCGAGGATCGGCAGCATGTCCGACAGCGCCAGCGGCGTCTCGGCGTGGTAGATCTTGCAGTGCAGGTTGCGGCCGCGCTCCAGCGGCGCCTGGTAGAAGCGCAGCACCAGCGGCCGCTCGCGCGACAGCTCGAGCAGGTGGCGCAGGTCGACCACCGCCTCGTGCGGCTCGAAGCGCTCGCGGTAGCCGGCCGGGAAGCCGCCGGCAGCCAGCAGGTCGGTGGCGCGCGCCTCGCCGAGGCTCTCCACCAGCAGGCTGGCGAACTCCTCCTGCCAGCCGCGGCAGGCCTGGATCACCTCCTGCTCCAGCACGCGCGCCTCGATGGCCGCCGGGCGCTGCGGGTCGACGCGCAGGATGAACTGCACGCGCGCCAGCACCGACTCGGAGAACCAGGTCCAGAACTCGCAGTCGCTGGCGCCCAGGCGCTCGCGCAGCACCCGCTCGATACGCTGGAGGATCTCGCTGGAGTAGATGTCGCGCGGCACGTAGGCCAGGCAGTAGCAGAAGTGGCCGTAGGGGTCGCGGCGCAGGAACACGCGCAGGCGCTTGCGCTCCTGGATCTGCACGATCGCCACCGCGGTGGCGGTCAGCTCCTCCACCGGGGTCTGGAACAGGTCGTCGCGCGGCAGCACCTCGAGCACTTGGGCCAGGCTCTTGCCCAGGTGCGCGCCGGGGGCGAAGCCGGCGCGGCGGATCACCTCGGCCACCTTCTGCCGCACGCAGGGAATGTGGCGCATGCTCTCGACGTACACCGGCGAGGTGTACAGGCCGATGAAGCGGCACTCGCGCAGCACCTGGCCGTCCGGACTGAACTGGCGCAGCGACACGTAGTCCGGGTAGGCCGCGCGGTGCACCCGCGCCGGCTGGTCGGCCTTGGCGAACGACAGCAGGCAGGGCGCGCGCAGCCAGGCCATGGCCTGCGCCGACACCCAGCGCTGCGCCGCCGGCAGGCCCTGGCGCAGGCGCCGCGACAGGCCGAGCAGCGAATCCTCGGCGTAGACCAGCAGGCCGCTGCCGTCGGCCTGCGCCTCGACGGTGAACTCCTCGTAGCCGAGGAAGGTGAAGTGGTTGTCCAGCAGCCAGTCGAGGAACGCGGCCACCTCGGCGCAGTCCTCGACGTGCGCGGCCAGGCAGGCCGGCTCGAGATTGTCCAGCAGGGCGCGCACGCGCGCCTGCATGGGCGCGAAGTCGCCCACCGCCAGGCGCACGTCGCCGAGCACCTCGTGCAGCGCCTTGGCCAGCATGTGCTGCTCGCCGGCGTTGGCGCAGCGGTCGATCTCCAGGCACAGCAGCGCCTCGCGGCGCACCTCCGGCCCTTCGGCGCCGGCCTCCAGCAGCTCGAGCAGCTCGCCGCCGGCGCCGCGGCGCAGGCTCAGCACGCAGTTCTGCAGGCTGTGCACGGCGTGGCCGCGGCGGCGCAACTCCATGTGCAGCGAGTCGACCAGGAACGGCATGTCGGCATGCAGCATCTGCAGCACGGTGTGCGGCGACTGCCAGCCGTGGCGCTCGTAGTCGGGGCTGAACAGCACCACCTGCGGCTCGCCCGGGTCGAAGCGCTCGAGCAGGCGCCAGGCCGACAGGCAGGCGCCGGCCAGGTCGGCCAGGCGTCGCTCGGCCAGCTCGTCGAGGGCCACGCTGGCGAAGAACTGGCGGGCGAACAGGTCCACCTGGCCGAGCCCGCGCTCCTCGACCTGGCGCGCCAGCACCTCGTGCAACTGGCGATGGAAATCGTCCCGGTCCACTGCACTGAACAAACCCATGACTGTTCTCCGCTGGCCGCCACCGGCCGCTGCCTCCTGACACGTTAGCAGGGCTGCCGGCGCCGGCACACCCGTTCGGCCGGCGACCGCGCGGCGTTGGTCGAGGCGGGGGCAGATGGATTAAAGTGGAGGCCGAGCCGGCGCCCTGCGCCGATAACCCCCTGCCGAGTCCGGACATGCCCCATCGTGATGCGCTGATCGCCCTGCGCCAGTACCTCTCCAGCCAGATCCTCGGCCAGGAGCGGCTGGTCGAACGCCTGCTGATCGCCCTGCTCGCCGACGGCCATCTGCTGGTCGAGGGCGCGCCGGGGCTGGCCAAGACCAAGGCGATCAAGGACCTCGCCGCCGGCCTCGAGGCCGAGTTCCACCGCATCCAGTTCACCCCCGACCTGCTGCCGGCGGACATCACCGGCACCGAGATCTACCGCCCGGAAACCGCCACCTTCGAGTTCCAGCGCGGGCCGATCTTCCACAACCTGGTGCTGGCCGACGAGATCAACCGCGCCCCGGCCAAGGTGCAGTCGGCGCTGCTCGAGGCGATGGCCGAGCGCCAGGTCAGCATCGGCCGCAGCACCTACGAGCTGCCCGGGCTGTTCCTGGTGATGGCCACGCAGAACCCCATCGAGCAGGAAGGCACCTACCCGCTGCCCGAGGCACAGCTCGACCGCTTCCTGATGCACGTGAAGATCGGCTACCCGGACGCCAGCGTCGAGCGGCGGATCCTCCAGCAGGCGCGCGGCGAGGCCATCGGCGGCGAGGCGCAGCCCGAGCAGCTGGTCAGCCAGGAGGCGATCTTCGCCGCCCAGCGCGAGATCCTCGGCCTGTACATGGCCGACGCGGTGGAGGAGTACCTGGTGCAGCTGATCATGGCCACCCGCCACCCGGCGCGCTTCGACGCCGAACTGGCCGAGTGGATCGCCTGGGGCTCCAGCCCGCGCGGCTCGATCGCCCTCGACCGCTGCGCGCGCGCCCACGCCTGGCTGGCCGGGCGCGACTTCGTCAGCCCCGAGGACATCCAGGCGGTGCTGTTCGACGTGCTGCGCCACCGCGTCATCCTGTCGTTCGAGGCGGAAGCCGCCGGCGTCGACCAGGACCGCGTGGTGCAGCGCATCCTCGACCAGGTCGCGGTGGCCTGAGGCGCTGGCCATGTACGCCGACATGCTGCCGCCGGGAGTGATGGTCAGCCTCGCCGAACTGCTGGAGATGCGCCATCGCCTCGACGAGGTGCAGCTGTTCTCCAGCCCCGGCCGGCGCAGCCCGCTGGTCGGCCTGCACCACTCCAAGCTGCGTGGGCGCGGCGTCGACTTCGACCAGGTGCGCGTCTACCAGGCCGGCGACGACGTGCGCAACATCGACTGGCGGGTCACCGCGCGCACCCAGGAGCCGCACACCAAGCTGTTCCACGAGGAGCGCGAGCGCCCGGTGTTCCTCCTCGTCGAACAGAGCCCGCGGCTGTTCTTCGGCAGCGGCCTGTGCTTCAAGTCGGTGCTCGCCGCCCAGGTCGCCGCGCTGTTCGGCTGGGCCGCGCTGGCCCACAACGACCGCATCGGCGGCCTGGTGTTCGACGACGCCGGCAGCAGCGAGATCCGCCCGCGGCGCAGCAAGCAGAGCCTGCTGCAGCTGCTCGGCCGGGTGGTGCGCGCCAACCAGCAGCTGTCATCGCGCGACAGCGAGCCCGGCGCCGGCGACGGCCTCGGCCTGGCCCTGCGCCGCGCCCGCGAGGTGCTGCGCCCGGGCAGCCTGGTGCTGGCGATCTGCGACGAGCGCAGCCTGGTGGACAGCGCCGAGCAGCAGTTCGCCCTGCTCGCCCGCCACTGCGACCTGATCCTGCTGCCGCTGTCCGACCCGCTCGACCACGCCCTGCCGGCCGCCGGCCTGCTGCGCTTCACCGACGAGCACGCGCGCCTCGAGCTGGACACCTCTGACGCCGAGCTGCGCCAGGCCTGGCGCGAGCGCGGCGAGGCGCGCCAGTTGCGCTGGCAGCGCCTGGCGCAGAAGCTCGGCGTGCTGCTGCTGCCGCTGTCCACCCAGCGCGACCTGATCGAGCAGCTGCGCGAACAGGTCCTGCCACACCCGCAGGCGCAGCCGGCATGAGCCCCCTCGACCGCCTGGCCGAACCGCTGCTGCCGGCGCCGCCGCCGTTCTGGCCGCCGGCGCCCGGCTGGTGGCTGCTCGTCGCCCTGCTGCTCGCCGGACTCGCCCTGCTGTGGCGCCAGCGCCGGCGCCTCCGGGCCTGGTGGCGCGACCTCGACGCCCCGCCGCCGTCGCCGGCCGGCGAGATCGACCCGCAGCGCCAGGCGGCGCTCGACGAGCTGCGCGGCCTGCCGCGGCCCTACGACCGCGCGCCGGCCGGTCCCTGGCTGCAGGCGCTCAACGGCCTGCTCAAGCGCCTGTGCCGCGCCCATTATCCCGACAGCCACAGCCACACCCTGAGCGGGCGCGCCTGGCTGGCCTTCCTCGACAACCGCTGCCCCGCCGCCGGCCTGACCCGCTGGATGATCCTCGTCGAAGGCACCTACCGCGCCGACTGCCGCCTCGACGACAAGGCCATCGACGGCCTGCAGCAGGCGGTGGAAACCTGGATCCGCAAGCATGCTTGAGTTCGCCTGGCCGTGGATCGCCCTGCTCCTGCCGTTGCCCTGGCTGCTGCGCCTGCTGCTGCCGCCGGCCGACAGCGGCGAGGCGGCGCTGCGGGTGACCTTCCTCGACGAGCTGGAGAACCTCGGCGGCAAGCGCGCCCGGCCGCGCCTGCCGGGCTGGCGGCGCCAGGCGCCGTTCGCCCTGCTCTGGCTGCTGCTGGTGCTGGCCGCGGCGCGCCCGCAGTGGCTGGGCGAGCCGCTGCCGCTGCCCTCCAGCGGCCGCGACCTGCTGCTCGCCGTCGACGTCTCCGGCTCCATGGACTACCGCGACATGCACTGGCAGGGCGAGACGGTCAGCCGCCTGACCCTGGTGCAGCGGCTGTTCGGCGAATTCGTCGCCGGGCGCAGCGGCGACCGCATCGGCCTGATCCTGTTCGGCAGCCAGGCCTACCTGCAGGCGCCGCTGACCTTCGACCGCCAGAGCGTGCGCCAGTGGCTGGAGGAAGCGGTGGTCGGCATCGCCGGCAAGAACACCGCCATCGGCGACGCCATCGGCCTGGCGGTCAAGCGCCTGCGCCAGCGCCCGGCGGACAGCCGCGTGCTGGTGCTGATCACCGACGGCGCCAACACCGGCGGCGAGGTGGCGCCGCTGACCGCCGCGCGGCTGGCCGCCGGCGAGGGGGTGACCCTGTACACCATCGGCATCGGCGCCGACGCCGAGCAGGCCGGCGCGGTCGGCCTGTACGGCCTCAACCCCGGCCTCGACCTCGACGAGCCGCTGCTGCGCGAGCTGGCCGCGGTCACCGGCGGCCAGTATTTCCGCGCCCGCTCCCAGGACGAGCTGCGCGCCATCGCCGAGACCCTCGACCGCCTGCAGCCTGTGCTGCAGACGCCGACCACGGTGTACCGCGCCACCCCGCTGTATCCCTGGCCGCTGGCCGCGGCCGTGCTGCTCAGCCTGCTGCTGGTGGCCCACGAACTGTGGCCACACGGCCCGCCGTCCCTGCGCCGGAGGCGGCCATGAGCAGCCTGCTGCCGCACCTGGCCCGTCCCGCCTGGCTGCTGCTGGTGCCGCTGCTGGCCTGGCTGCTGTGGCGCCTGTGGCACCGCAAGCGCCGCCTCGGGCGCTGGCAGGCGCTGCTGCCGCCGGCCTTCCAGGCGTGGCTGCTGCATGGCGGACGCGGCCGCCAGGACCGCCTGCCCTGGCTGCTGCTCGGCCTGGCCTGGCTGCTCGCCCTGCTCGCCCTGCTCGGCCCCGGCTGGAGCGCCGAGGAGCAGCCGGCGCAGAGCAGGGGCGACCCGCTGGTGGCGATCCTCGAGCTGACTCCGGCGATGCTCGCCGAGGACATCACCCCCAACCGCCTGGAGGCGGCGCGGCGCAAGCTGCTCGACCTGCTCGCCGCGCGCGGCGAGGCGCCCACCGCCATCGTCGTCTACGCCGGCAGCGCCCACGTGCTGGTGCCGCTGTCCAACGACCTGGCCACCGCGCAGAACCTGCTGGCCGCGCTGACTCCCTCGCTGATGCCCGAACCCGGCCAGCGCGCCGACCTCGCCGTGCAGCGCGCCCTGGCCCTGCTCGACCAGGGCGCCAACGGCCACGGCCGCCTGCTGCTGCTCACCGGCGCCCTCGGCCCGAGCGAGGAGGACGGCATCCACGCCGCCCTCGACGGCCGTGCCAACCCGCTGCTGCTGCTCGGCGTCGGCACTCCGCAGGGCGCTCCGGTGCAGCTGGAGGACGGCGGCTTCCTGCGCGACGCCAGCGGCGCCATCCTGCTGCCGCGCCTGCGTGGCGAGCAGCTCGCCGGCTTCGCCGCCGAACTCGGCGGCGGCTACAGCACCCTGCGCCTGGACGACGGCGACCTCGCCAGCCTCGGCCTGCTGGCGCGCCGCGCCACGCGCGCTGACCAGGCCGAGGGCCTGCGGCCGCTGTCCGGCTGGGCCGACCAGGGCCACTGGCTGCTGCTGCCGCTGCTCCTGCTGGCAGCCTGCGCCGGCCGGCGCGGCTGGCTGTTCGCCTTCGCCCTGCTGCTGGTGCAACCGCCGCCGGCCATGGCCTTCGAACTCGAAGACCTCTGGCGGCGCCCCGATCAGCAGGGCATGCGCCTGCTCGAGGCCGACCAGCCGGCCGCCGCCGCGCAGCGCTTCCGCGACCCGCAGTGGCGCGGCATCGCCCTCTACCGGGCCGGCGACTACGCGGCCGCCGCGGCCGCCTTCGCCGCCGGCGACGATGCCGCCGCCCACTTCAACCGCGGCAACGCCCTGGCGCGCGGCGGCGAACTGGAAGCCGCGCTGGAAGCCTACGGCGAGGCGCTGCGCCGCAACCCGCAGCTGGCCGTGGCGCGGCGCAACCGCGCGCTGGTCGGCCAGGCGCTGAGCGAGCGGCAGGCAGCCGCCGAACGCGCCGAGCCGGAGGCCGCGGCGCGCCGCGCGA
>NZ_CAJGBM010000029.1:0-28057 GCF_904426495.1 Pseudomonas sp. OF001
TGTTAGGCCTGCCGCCAGCGTTCAATCTGAGCCATGATCAAACTCTTCAGTTCAAATCAATTCGGGTTTTGAGAAAACCCTAAACTTGGCTCAGCAATCGCAAAAAACTCTCGAATTCACGAGTGTTACTTGTGATGCTGATAATCTTGCGACTGTCAGTCTTACCTCACAAGCACCCACACGAATTGCTTGATTCAACTTGTTAAAGAGCGTTTCGATCGATTCACTCAGCGCTTCCGCTTCGTCTCAACCGAGGCCGCGCATTCTACAGCAGCCTTTCAACCTGTCAAGCGTTTTTCGAAAATTTTCTTTTCAAATCAACCACTTGCGCTTCAGCGAAGAACTCGACCACCGAAGCGAGGGAGATGAATCATACAGCAACCAGAGCCGCTGTCAACACCTCCGAACAACGCGCCTTCAACCCGGAGACTGACGACGCCGCAGGAAAGCAACCCTGCACTTCCACCACCACCCCGATCCAAGCACTTGATTTACAAGGCTTTTCGATCAGCTTGCCGCTGGAAGTGGGGCGCATTATAGAGACATCGGCGATGACGTCAACGCCTTTTTTGCCCGGATTCACTCGGAACGCAGCGTGACCCGCGCATAGGCCTTCTTGCCTGCCTGACACACGTAGCTATTGCCCGGCACAAAGAGGAAGTCGCGATCCACCACGACACCGCCCACCTTCACGCTGCCTGCATTGAGCATGTCGCGCGCTGTGGCTGCGTTCTTGGCCAGCCCCGCCCTGTTCAGCAACGTCGCCACCGGCATCGGCTCGGCCGAAACCAGTTCGACTTCCGGCAGATCCTCGGGCAGCTCACCATCCTTGAGGCGGTTACCCGCGGAGCGATGCGCACTGGCCGCAGCGTCCTCGCCATGGAAGCGCGCCACGATCTCCTCGGCCAGCTTGATCTTGATGTCGCGCGGATTGGCGCCGCGCTCGACATCGCGACGGAATTCGTCGATCTCGCCCATCGGCCGGAAGCTCAGCAGCTCGAAGTAGCGCCACATCAGGGTGTCGGGAATGGACACCAGCTTGCCGTACATGACGCCGGGGGCTTCCTGGATGCCGATGTAGTTGCCCAGCGACTTGGACATCTTCTTCACCCCATCCACGCCCTCGAGCAGCGGCATGGTCAGGATGACCTGCGACTCCTGGCCGTAGGCCCGCTGCAGCTCGCGCCCCATCAGCAGGTTGAACTTCTGGTCAGTGCCACCCAGCTCGACGTCAGCGCGCAGCGCCACGGAGTCGTAACCCTGCACCAGCGGATAGAGGAACTCATGGATGGCGATCGACTGGTTGCCGGTGTAGCGCTTGTGGAAGTCGTCGCGCTCGAGCATGCGCGCCACGGTGTACTGCGAGGCCAGGCGGATGAAGTCGGCCGGCGACAGCTGATCCATCCAGGTGGAGTTGAAGGCCACCTCGGTCTTCGCCGGATCGAGGATCTTGAACACCTGAGCCTTGTAGGTCTCGGCATTCTCCAGCACCTGCTCGCGAGTCAGCGGCGGGCGGGTGGCATTCTTGCCACTGGGGTCGCCGATCATCCCGGTGAAGTCACCGATCAGGAAGACCACCTGATGCCCCAGCTCCTGAAACTGGCGCAGCTTGTTGATGAGAACGGTGTGCCCCAGGTGCAGATCCGGCGCGGTCGGATCGAAGCCGGCCTTGATTCGCAGCGGCTGGCCGCGCTGCAGCTTGGCCACCAGTTCCGCCTCGACCAGAATCTCCTCTGCACCGCGCTTGATCAGCGCCAGCTGCTCTTCGACCGACTTCATGAAGCTGCCCATACCGACATGAAAAAAGGGGCAGCCACGATACAAGATCGAACGGAATTTACAAAGTCCGCCCAGCCGCAGCCGGGCAGAGCTCTCAAACCCGACGCGTCACATTGCCTCGAAGATCGTTTGGTTATATTTTAGGCGGTTATTACACCCCAAAGACCCCTACCCACCATGACGGATTCGTCCAGGAACACACCCCCGTACCCGAAGAGCCACCTGCTGGCGGCGAGCGGGATTGCGGCGCTGCTGAGCCTGACCCTGCTGGTGTTTCCCAGCAGCCAGGTAGAAGCCAAGAAGACCCTGCTGCCCCTCGATTTCGAGAACAGCGCCAGCATGCTGGTCGAAGAAAAGGACGCTCCCACCGCCGAACCGGTCACTTCCGCCGATGCCGAAGAGATCGTCCCCAGCCAAGCGGTGGCCAGCGCCCCCGAACCGGAGCAGGCGCGCGAGGTCAAGGTCACCGTCGCCAATGGCGACACCCTGTCCAGTATCTTCGCCAAGGCCGGCCTGCCGGGCGACACCCTGCACGACCTGCTGGGCAGCAGCCGCGAAGCCCGCCAACTGACCCAGATCAAGCCGGGCCAGGTCTTCCACGTCACCCGCGACGAGCAGGGCGGCCTCGAATCCCTGACTTCGCGCCTGAGCCAACTGGAAAGCGTGCATGTCACCCGCACAGCCAAGGGCTTCAGCGTCAAGCGCGAGCTGATCAAGCCGAGCATCCGCCAGGCCTACGCCCATGGCGTGATCGACAGCTCGCTGTTCGCCGCCACCCAGCGCGCTGGCCTCCCGCACCGCCTGGCCATGGACCTGGCGAAGATCTTCGACTATGACATCGACTTCGCCCTCGACCTGCGCGAGGGCGACGAATTCGAGGTGATCTACGAGGAGAAGCAGGTCGATGGCAAGAAAGTCGGCAGCGGCGACATCCTTGCCGCCCGCTTCACCAACCGCGGCAAGCTGTACACCGCCGTGCGCTACACCGACCGCCAGGGCAAGCGTACCTATTACCGCGCGGATGGCAGCAGCATGCGCAAGGCCTTCATCCGCACCCCGGTCGACTTCGCCCGGATCAGCTCGCGCTTTTCCAACGGTCGCCGCCACCCGGTGCTGAACAAGATCCGTGCCCACAAGGGGGTCGACTACGCCGCCCCCACCGGTACGCCGATCAAGGCCACCGGCGACGGCAAGGTCATTCTCGCCGGCCGCAAGGGCGGCTATGGCAACACCGTGATCATCCAGCACGGCCAGCGCTACCGTACGCTCTACGCGCACATGAACGGCTTCGCCAAGGGCATGCGCAACGGCAGCCAGGTCAGCCAGGGTCAGGTCATCGGCTATGTCGGCACCACCGGGCTGTCCACCGGACCGCACCTGCACTACGAGTTCCAGGTCAACGGCACGCACGTCGACCCGCTGAGTCAGAAGCTGCCGATGGCCGATCCGCTGGCCGGCGCCGAGCGCAAGCGCTTCCTCCAGCAGACCCAGCCCCTGCTGGCCCGCATGGACCAGGAGCGCAACACGCTGCTGGCGCTGAACAGGCAGTAGGCCATGGCGTTCTATATCGGCGTGATGTCCGGCACCAGCCTGGACGGGCTGGACGTCGCCCTGATCGAGCAGGAGCAGACCACCCGCCTGCTTGCCGCCCACTACACGCCCATGCCGGCCGACCTCGGCCGGCAGCTGCTTGAGTTGTGCCGCAGCGGGCCCGACGAGATCGTCCGTGGCGCCCTGGCCGAGCAGCAGTGGGCCGAGCTCGCCGCCCAGGCGATCAGCTTCCTGCTGCTGCAGGAAGGCCTTGACCCTCGGCAGATCCGAGCCATCGGCAGCCACGGCCAGACCGTGCGCCACGAGCCGCAGCGCGGCTTCACCGTGCAGATCGGCAACCCGGCCCTGCTCGCCGAGCTCACCGGCATCAGCGTGGTCGCCGACTTCCGCCGCCGTGACGTCGCCGCAGGCGGCCAGGGAGCGCCGCTGGTACCGGCCTTCCATGCCGCCCTGTTCGGCAGCGAGCGGCCACGCGCCATCCTCAATGTCGGCGGCTTCAGCAACCTGACCCTGCTCGCCCCGCAGCAGCCGGTGCGCGGCTTCGACTGCGGCCCGGGCAACGTGCTGCTGGACGCCTGGATCCAGCGCCAGCACGGCGAGCCCTTCGACCGCGACGGCGCCTGGGCGGCCAGCGGGACGGCGGACCCGGCGCTGCTGCAGCAGTTGCTGGCCGACGACTACTTCAGCCTGCGCGGCCCGAAGAGCACCGGCCGCGAGCGCTTCAACCTCGACTGGCTGCTGGACCAGCTGCAGACGCAGCCGCCAGTGGCAGCAGCCGACGTGCAGGCCACCCTGCTCGAGCTGACCGCACGCAGCATCGCCGCCGCCCTCAAGGACAGCCTGCCGGACGCGGAGGAACTGCTGGTCTGCGGCGGCGGCGCCCACAACCGGCGCCTGATGCAGCGCCTCGCCGAGCTGTTGCCGACCTGCACCGTGGCCGATACCGACAGCCGGGGGCTGCCGGCCGACTGGATCGAGGCAATGGCCTTCGCCTGGCTGGCGCACTGCTGCCTGGAAGGCATCCCGGGCAACTGCCCGGAGGTCACCGGCGCGCGCGACCGGCGCATCCTCGGCGCCATCTATCCGGCCTGAGGCGCACAAACGAAAACGCCGCGCGAAAGCGCGGCGTCTTACGCTGCGGCGTCCTCAGATCGAGAACGACTGACCGCAACCGCAGGTGGTGCTGGCGTTGGGGTTCTTGATCACGAAGCGCGAGCCTTCCAGGCCTTCCTGGTAGTCCACCTCGGCGCCCGCCAGATACTGGAAGCTCATCGGGTCGACCACCAGGCTGACGCCGTCGCGCTCGACTACAGTATCGTCCTCGGCCTGCTCCTCGTCGAAGGTGAAGCCGTACTGGAAGCCCGAGCAGCCACCGCCGGTGACGAATACCCGCAGCTTGAGGCGGGGATTGCCCTCCTCCTCGATCAGACTCTTCACCTTGTTGGCCGCCCCCTGAGTGAACTGCAGCGGGGTGGGGGTGAAGGTTTCAATGCTCATGTCCGGAACTCCAGGCGCGTGGCCGTCTTGCAGCACAGTGGCGCGCATTATCGCTCACCGAGCGGAACGGTCAACTATTCTGCCGCGGCCTTGGCCGCAAGCGGTGGGCGCAGCCCAAGCTGCGCATCGGTTTGTCGATCAAGACGCCTACTGCAGCTCGGCCCAGCGGAAACTGCGCTCCAGCGGCAGGCGCTGCCCCTTGACCCGGGCCCGCAGCCGCACTTCGAGCGGCTCGAAGCCTTCGGGCAATACCAGTTCGGCAAACTGCCCGCCCTCGGGAATCGCCTGGAAATGGCGGAAGGCGAACGGCAGCCCCTCGGCGGGCACCGTCTCGGCCAGCGTCGTCAAGGGCAGGTTGCGGCTGCGACCGCCCTGGCGACCGCGCAGCTCGACCAGCAGGGTGCCCTCCAGCGGTCGCTCGTCCGGACCGACCCGGCTGAGCAGGATCTGGAAGCGGAAGCGGCGCGGATCGTCGGTACTCTGCAGCTGGAAGGCGCGGATGCGCAAGCCCTCGCGGCGGCTGTCCGGGGCCAGCACCTCCTTGTAGGTGGCCAGCTCCTGCTGCAGCTGGAACACCTGCTCCTCCAGCAGCTTGATGGTCTGCCGGTTCTGCTCGCCGGCCTGGCGAGCCAGCTGTTCCCCGCTCTCCATCACCGCCAGCTGGCGGCGCAACTGCTCCAGCTCGACCGTGCGCAACTGCAGCTGCTCGGCCTGCACGCGGGCCTGTTCGAGACGCACGGCGAGCTGGCGCTGGCTCTGCCAGTGTCCCGCATAGAACGCCGCCGGCAGCGCCAGCAGCAGCGCGAGGGGCGCCAGGCGCCGCATGGCGGCCCCCGGAGCGCCCCCGCGCCAGGAGTCCATCAGGGCAGCAGCGCCGCGTGCGACAGACCCATCCGCTCGTCGAGGCCGAACAGGATGTTCATGTTCTGCACCGCCTGGCCGGAGGCGCCCTTGACCAAGTTGTCGATCACCGACAGCACCACCACCAGGTCGCCGTCCTGCGGCCGGTGCACGGCGATGCGGCAGACGTTGGCGCCGCGCACGCTGCGGGTTTCCGGATGGCTGCCGGCCGGCATCACGTCGACGAACGGCTCGCCGGCGTAGCGCTGCTCGAACAGCGCCTGCAGGTCGACGCTGCGGTCGGCCACGCGCGCGTAGAGGGTGGCATGGATGCCGCGGATCATCGGCGTCAGGTGCGGCACGAAGGTCAGGCCGACCTCGCCGCCGGCAGCGCGGCGCAGGCCCTGGCGGATCTCCGGCAGGTGGCGGTGGCCCTTGACTGCGTAGGCCTTCATGCTCTCGCCGGCCTCGCAGAGCAGCGAGCCGACGCTGGCGCCGCGGCCGGCACCGCTGACCCCGGACTTGCAGTCGGCGATCAGGCTGGCAGCGTCGGCCAGACCGGCTTCCAGCAGCGGGATCAGGCCGAGCTGGGTGGCGGTCGGGTAGCAGCCCGGCACGGCGATCAGGCGCGCGCCCTTGATCGCCTCGCGGTTGACCTCGGGCAGGCCGTAGACGGCTTCCGGGAGCAGCGCCGGCGCGCCGTGGGGCTGGCCGTACCACCGGGCCCATTCCTCGGCATCCTGCAGGCGGAAGTCGGCGGACAGGTCGATCACCCGGGTGCCGGTGGCCAGCAGCTCGCCGGCCAGGGCATGGGCGACGCCGTGCGGGGTGGCGAAGAACACCACGTCGCAGGCGCCCAGGCGCGCCACGTCCGGCACGCTGAAGCGCAGCTCGTCGTAGTGACCGCGCAGGTTGGGGTACATGTCGGCGACGCGCACGCCCTCCTCCGAGCGCGAGGTGATCACCTCCACCTGCGCCTGCGGATGCTGGGCCAGCAGACGCAGCAACTCCACACCGGTGTACCCGGTACCCCCAACAATGCCGACCTTGATCATCTCGTGTCCCCGCAGGCCATCTGTGGAAAATATAGTGCGCCATGATAAGGCCGCGGCCCGGCCCGGCCAACCGCGGGATGACGGGGCGCCCGCGCTGCGACTACCATCGGCGCCGATCTCACGCAAAAGGACTCCCGCATGCTCTACCTGTGGCTCAAGGCCCTGCACATCATCGCCGTCGTCTGCTGGTTCGCCGGCCTGTTCTACCTGCCGCGCCTGTTCGTCTACCACGCGATGAGCGAGGACGCGCCCAGCCGCGAGCGCTTCTGCGTGATGGAGCGCAAGCTGTACCGCGGCATCATGACCCCGTCGATCATCGCCACCCTGGTGTTCGGCATCTGGATGCTGGTGCTCAACCCCGGCCTGTTCGCCGGCGGCGGCTGGCTGCACGCCAAGCTGACCCTGGTGGCCCTGCTGATCGGCTACCATCACTGGTGCGGTGCCCTGCTCAAGCGCTTCGCCCGCGGCGAGAACCGCCACGGCCACGTGTTCTACCGCTGGTTCAACGAGGTGCCGGTGCTGTTCCTGCTGGCCATCGTCATCCTGGTGGTGGTCAAGCCGTTCTGAGGCCTGCCAGCGGCGCCCGCTCGGGGGTACACTGCGCGCCCCGCGCCGCCGGCGCCCGGCCATGGAGACCCCGAATGCCCCGTTATGCCCTGATCACCGGCGCGTCCAGCGGCATCGGCCTGGCCCTGGCCGAAGCCCTGGCGCGCCGCGGGCACGCCCTGATCCTGGTCGCCCGCGAGCGCCCGGCGCTGGAAAGCATCGCCTGCGAGCTGAGCCAGCGCTTCGGCGTCGAGGTGATGTTCCGCGTCTGCGACCTGACCGAGCCGCTGCAGCTGTCCGGCCTGCTCTACGAGCTGGAGCAGTGCGACTACCAGATCGAGCTGCTGGTCAACAACGCCGGCGCCGCCTGCGCCGGCAGCTTCCTCGAGCAGGACTGGCAGCGCGAGCGCAAGCTGCTGGAACTCAACGTGTTCGCCCTGTCGCGCCTGTGCCACGCCCTCGGCAACGCCATGGCCCGCCGCGGCGGCGGGCAGATCCTCAACGTCGCCTCGCTGGCCGCGTTCCAGCCGGGTCCCTGGCTGAGCAGCTACTACGCCAGCAAGGCCTTCGTCCTGCACTTCTCCGAGGCCCTCGGCGAGGAGCTGCGCGGGCTCGGCGTGCAGGTCGCAGCGCTGTGCCCCGGTCCGGTGCGCACACCGTTCTGGCGCAACGCGCGCCTGGACATGCGCCCGCTGAAGAACAGCCCCTGGCTGATGAACGCCGAGCAACTGGCCCTGCTGGCCCTGCAGGGACTGGACCGCGGCCAGACGGTGATCGTGCCCGGCTGGCGCAACCGCCTGCTGGCGATCGCCGCCCAGCTCGCCCCGCGGGCGCTGGCGCGACGCCTGGCGGCCCGCCTCAACCGGCGCCTGCTGCCGCACTAGTCGGCACGCACCGTGCGCTCGGCGGCCCAGGCGCGCAGCGCCGCCAGCTCCTCGGCCATCACCACCGACAGCGGCGCGGTCTGCTGCAGGGTGGCGAGCAGCAGCGCCTGATCCACCGCACACTGCCGGGCCTGCGCCGCATACAGGGCGCTGACCACCGCCTGCTCGATCTCCGCCCCGGAAAAGCCCGTGCTGGCCGCGGCCAGCAGCGCCAGGTCGAACTGCTCCGGCGCCAGCTCGCGGCGCGCCAGGTGGATGCGGAAGATCTCGGCGCGCGCCGCCTCGGCGGGCAGGTCGACGAAGAACAGCTCGTCGAAGCGCCCCTTGCGCACCAGCTCCGGCGGCAGCCGGTGGATGGCGTTGGCGGTGGCGACCAGGAACACCGGCGCCCTGCGCTCGGCCATCCAGGTCAGCAGGGTGCCGAGCACCCGCTGGCTGACCCCGCCGTCGTGCTCGCCGCTGGCCAGCCCCTTCTCGATCTCGTCCATCCACAGCACGCAGGGCGCCATCTGCTCGGCCATCTTCAGCGCCTCGCGCAGGTTGCGTTCGGTTTCGCCGAAGTACTTGTTGTACAGGCAGGCGAAGTCCAGGCGCAGCAGCGGCAGGCCCCACAGCCCGGCCACCGCCTTGGCCGCCAGGCTCTTGCCGCCGCCCTGCACACCGACCAGCAGCACGCCGCGCGGCCGGTCGGCCGCTGCGGCGGCGAAGAAGGCATCGCGGCGCTCGCCCAGCCAGCGCTTGAGGTTGTCCAGGCCGCCGACGTCGGCGAAACGCGCGGTCTCGTACTCGAAGCCGAGCACGCCGTCCATGTCCAGCAGCTGGAAACGCGCACGATTGAGCTCGGGCAGATCGTCCTGGGTGATGGCGCCGTCGTTGCAGATCACGTTGCGCGCCAAGAGGCGCGCCTCGGCATGGGCCAGGCCGCGCAGGTTCTTCACCAGCTGCTGCAGGGTGCGGTTGTCGGTACGTACCCGCGCGCCCTGGTTGCGCTCGCTCCAGCGCTGCGCTTCCTCGCGGACGATGGCCAGCAGCTCGTCCTCGCCGGGCAGCGCCAGGCTGAAGCGCGCCGCCAGCCGCTGCAGCTCGGCCGGCAGCTTGAGCGCATGGGAGACCAGCACCAGGGTCGGCCCCGGCTGCCCGGCGGCCATCGCCACCTCCTTGAGCAGGCGCACCAGGCGCGGGTTGTCGCCGAGGAACGGATGCAGGTCGCAGAACACGTAGAGGTTGGCGTGCGGATCGGCCTTGACCAGGCGCAGCGCCACCTCCGGCTCGCGGCTGTCGCCCTCGCCGAGCGGCTCGCCGCCGAAGCCCAGACGCTGCACGCCCTCGGTGACCGACCACAGGTACAGCCCGAGGCCACGGCGGACCGCCAGGCCGCTGAGGGTTTCCAGCACGCGCGGCTCGTCCCAGGACTCGACGACGATCAGGCGCACGCGCGAGTCGAGCACCAGGCCCAGGTCATGGATATCGTTCTTCACACGGACTCCTTGTGGGGTGGGCGGCGGCGGGCGCAGCCGGTAAACTCGGCCCATCCGCAACCAATGGAGAGACGCCTGTGGACTGCCTGTTCTGCAAGATCGTCAACGGCGACATTCCGGCGCGCAAGCTCTACGAGGACGACCAGGTGGTCGCCTTCCACGACATCGCTCCGCAGGCGCCGGTGCATTTTCTCGTGATTCCGAAAAAGCACATAGCCACCCTTCACGATATCGGCGAAGAGGACAAGGCGCTGCTCGGCCACATCGTCCACACCGCCCAGCGTCTGGCCCGCGAGCAGGGCTGCGAGGAAGGCTTCCGCGTGGTGATGAACTGCAACGAGCAGGGCGGCCAGACCGTCTACCACATCCACATGCACGTGCTCGGCCAGCGTCAGATGCACTGGCCGCCGGGCTGATCGCACGCCCCCCTGATCCCGCGCAAGCCCGCCCGTACCGGCTTGCGCCAGACTTGCCGCCGTCGCCATTGCCGGAGGTCGCCATGACCAGCCAACGCCACTACTCCCCGGCCGATCGCCTGCTGCAGCAGGCCGACGCCGCCCTGCGCACCCTGCTGCCGTTCAGCGGCCAGCCGGGCCGCCCCTCGCCCGCCCGGAACAAGGACGAGGTCGAGCTCAACGAGGCCGAGGCCAAGCACGTCTGTGGCCTGATGCGCATCAACCACACCGGCGAGGTGTGCGCCCAGGCGCTCTACCAGGGCCAGGCGCTGACCGCGAAACTGCCGCAGGTGCGCCAGGCCATGGAGCAGGCCGCCGACGAGGAGATCGACCACCTGGCCTGGTGCGAGCAGCGCATCCGCGAACTGGGCGGCCGGCCCAGCCTGCTCAACCCGCTGTTCTACGGCCTGTCGTTCGGCATCGGCGCCGCCGCCGGGCTGGTCAGCGACCGGGTCAGCCTGGGCTTCGTCGCCGCCACCGAGGACCAGGTGGTCAAGCACCTCGACGAGCACCTGGCCCAGCTGCCGCCGGGCGATGCGCGCTCGCAGGCGATCCTCGAGCAGATGCGCGTGGACGAGCTGCAGCACGCCACCACCGCGCTGGATGCCGGCGGCCTGCGCTTCCCGGCGCCGGTCAAGGCCGGCATGACCCTGCTGTCCAGGGTGATGACCAAGGCTACCTACCGCCTCTGAAGCCGTAAGCCAAAAACGCGAAAGGGCACCCGAGGGTGCCCTTTCTGCTGCTGCGCGGCGATCTCAGTGCGGCATGTTGCGGCCGTAGAAGATCTCCAGCATCTCGTGACGCACGCGCTCTTCAACCTGGGCGCGCTGCTCGGCGGAGAGGTTGTTGGTAGCGTCGCCGAACAGGTAGTTGTCCAGATCGAAGTCCTTGAGCAGCATCTTGGTGTGGAACAGGTTCTCCTGGTACACGTTGACGTCGGTCATCTGGTACGCCTCCTTGGTGTCGTCGGAGAGGTACTTCTGGATCGAGTTGATCTCGTGGTCGATGAAGTGCTTCCTGCCCTCCACGTCGCGGGTGAAGCCGCGCACGCGGTAGTCGACGGTGACGATGTCCGAGTCGAACGAGTGGATCAGGTAGTTGAGCGCCTTCAGCGGCGAGATCACCCCGCAGGTCGACACGTCGATGTCGACACGGAAGGTGGCGATGCCTTCCACCGGATGGATCTCCGGATAGGTGTGCACCGTGATGTGGCTCTTGTCCAGGTGCGCCAGGATGGTTTCCTTGAGCGGACCCGGCGACTCCTCGATCTGGCTGTCGGTGGGCTCCACCGGCTGCTCGGAGATCAGGATGGTCACGCTGGCGCCCTGCGGATCGTAGTCCTGGCGGGCGATGTTGAGGATGTTGGCGCCGATGATCTCGACCACATCGGTGAGGATCTGCGTCAGGCGCTCGGCATCGTAGACCTCGTCGATGTACTGGACGTAGGCCTGCTGGTCTTCCGGCGTCTCGGCGTAGCAGATGTCGTAGATGTTGAAGCTCAAGGTCTTGGTCAGGTTGTTGAACCCATGGAGCTTGAGTTTGCTTTTCATCACCGTCGGTAACTCCCCAGGTGTATGCGGCGTTGCCGCGGTTATGGCATGCCCGTCAGCGGCGCGCGGCAGCTGCGTAGGACGGCTTGCACCTCTTCGCCAAGGCGGTGGCTATAAAGAAGGCGCCGCGCCATCCCTCGGGATCACGCGGCGCCTCTAAAAAAATAAGCGCGACATTATGCAGATGGCAGGCTCGCTCGCCTAGAGCCTGCCGGCAGATTGTGGCCGGACGGCTCAGGCGCCCAGCTCGACGATCTCGTAGCTGTGGCTGATCTCCACCCCGCCGCGCTCCAGCATGATCGACGCCGAGCAGTACTTCTCCGCCGACAGCTCGACCGCGCGCTTGACCTGGGCCTCCTTGAGGCCGCGGCCCTTGACCACGAAGCGCAGGTGGATCCTGGTGAACACCTTCGGCTCGCTTTCGGCACGCTCGGCCTCGAGGAAGGCCTCGCAGCTCTCCACCGCCTGGCGCGACTTCTTGAGGATGCTGACCACGTCGAAGCTGCTGCAGCCGCCGAGGCCGAGCAGCAGCATCTCCATCGGTCGCACGCCCAGGTTGCGCCCGCCGTGCTCGGGCGGGCCGTCCATCACCACCACATGGCCGCTGCCCGACTCGCCAAGGAACATGGCCTCGCCGGCCCACTGGATGCGTGCTTTCATCAGCCTGACTCCGTGCTCGGATAAAAGGGCGACAGTCTACCATAGCCCCAAGGCGCGGCTCTTTCGTCGAGTCTGTGTGATAGGCAACGCAATTTTCGGTTATTGTCGGGGCGCCGGCTGTTAAGCTGCAGGCGTAATGCTGGCACACTCGCTGATCGGAATAACGGATCCAGATACGGCCCGGCACCTTCGGGCTCATTCTTCCACCTTTAGGGACCGGGCATGGTTGCAATCAGCCTTACACCAAAGCTCAAGAACCTCGACAAGCTGCTGGCGCACTGTCACCGCCGCCGCTACACCGCCAAGAGCACCATCATCTATGCGGGCGACCGCTGCGAAACCCTGTTCTTCATCATCAAGGGCTCGGTGACCATCCTCATCGAGGACGACGACGGTCGCGAGATGATCATCGCCTACCTCAACCCCGGCGACTTCTTCGGCGAGATGGGCCTGTTCGACCGCGAAGGCCACGAGCAGGAGCGTAGCGCCTGGGTACGCGCCAAGACCGAGTGCGAGGTGGCCGAGATCAGCTACGCCAAGTTCCGCGAGCTGACCCAGCAGGACCCGGAGATCCTCTACACCCTCGGCAGCCAGCTGGCCGACCGCCTGCGCAAGACCACCCGCAAGGTCGGCGACCTGGCCTTCCTCGACGTCACCGGCCGGGTGGCGCGCACCCTGCTCGAGCTGTGCAAGCAGCCCGACGCCATGACCCACCCCGACGGCATGCAGATCAAGATCACCCGCCAGGAAATCGGCCGCATCGTCGGCTGCTCGCGCGAGATGGTCGGCCGCGTGCTCAAGTCCCTCGAGGAGCAGGGCCTGGTCAGCGTCAAGGGCAAGACCATGGTGGTGTTCGGCACCCGCTGAAGCCATCCGCCCCGAACGAAAAGGCCGTCCCCAGGGACGGCCTTTTGCATTGCGCGCGACGGATCAGCCCGGGAAGAACAGCCGGCGCAGCTCCTCGCCCGGCTCGGGCGCGCGCATGAACGCCTCGCCGACCAGGAAGCTCCAGACGTCGTGGCGCTCCATCAGCTCGACGTCGGCGCGGGCGAGGATGCCGCTCTCGGTGACCACCAGGCGGTCGGCCGGAATGCGCGGCAGCAGCTCCAGGGTGGTCTGCAGGCTGACCTCGAAGCTGTGCAGGTTGCGGTTGTTGATGCCCAGCAGCGGGGTATCCAGGTGCGTGAGGGCGCGCTCCAGCTCCGCGCCGTCGTGCACCTCGACCAGCACGTCCAGGTTCTGCTCCCTGGCCACCTGGGCCAGCTCGACCAGCTGGCCGTCGTCCAGGCAGGCGGCGATCAGCAGCACGCAGTCGGCGCCGATGGCGCGCGCCTCGATCACCTGGTAGGGATCGATCAGGAAATCCTTGCGGATCACCGGCAGCGCGCAGGCGGCGCGCGCCTGCTGCAGGTAGGCGTTGGCGCCCTGGAAGAAGTCCACGTCGGTGAGCACCGACAGGCAGGTGGCGCCGCCGGCCTGGTAGCTGGCGGCGATCTGCGCCGGGTCGAAGTCGGCGCGGATCACCCCCTTGCTCGGCGAGGCCTTCTTCACCTCGGCGATCACCGCAGGCCGGCGCTGCGCCGCCTGCTGCTGCAGGGCGCGGGCGAAGCCGCGCGGCGCGGAGGCCTCGCGTGCGCGCGCCTCCTGCTCGGCCAGGCTGACCTGGGCACGGGCCTCGGCGACTTCCTCGACCTTGCGGGCGACGATCCTTTCCAGCACGGTCGGTACGCTCATGCCTGGTTCTCCACTTTGAATACGTTGGTGAACGACGCCAGCTCGTCCATCTTCTCGCGGGCCAGGCCGGTGTGCAGGGCGTCGTGGGCCAGCTGCACGCCTTCCTTGAGGCTGGTGGCGTGATCGGCGGCGTACAGCGCCGCGCCGGCGTTGAGGATGATCATGTCGGCGGCCTTCTGGCCCGCCTCGGTGCGGCGCCGGCCGAGCGCGTCGCGGATCAGCTCCAGCGACTGCGCCGCGCCCTCGACGTTGAGACCGATCAGGCTCTGGCTCCTGATGCCGAAATCCTCCGGCTGGATCAGGTACTCGCTGACCACCCCGTCCTTGAGCTCGGCGACATGGGTCGGCGCGGCCAGGCTGACCTCGTCGAGGCCGTCCTGGGCATGCACCACCAGCACGTGCTGGCTGCCCAGGCGCTGCAGCACCTCGGCCAGCGGCCGGCACAGGGCCTTGGTGAACACGCCGAGCACCTGGTGGCGCACGCCGGCCGGGTTGGCCAGCGGGCCGAGCATGTTGAAGATGGTGCGCAGGCCCAGCTCGCGGCGCGCCGCGGCGGCGTGGCGCATGGCGCCGTGGTGGGCCGGGGCGAACATGAAGCCCACCCCCACGGTCTCGATGCAGCGCGCCACCTGCTCGGGGCTCAGGTCCAGGTAGATGCCCGCCGCCTCCAGCAGGTCGGCGCTGCCGCTCTTGCCGGACACCGCGCGGTTGCCGTGCTTGGCCACCTTGCCGCCGGCGGCGGCGACCACGAAGGCGGCCGCGCTGGAGACGTTGAAGATGTTCATGCCGTCGCCACCGGTGCCGCAGGTGTCGACCAGCCGCTCGGCGTCGATGGTCACCGGCGCGGCCAGCTCGCGCATCACCTGCACGGCGCCGACGATCTCGTCGATGGTCTCGCTCTTCATGCGCAGGCCCATCAGGAAGGCGCCGATCTGCGCGTCGGTGCACTGGCCGGTCATGATCAGGCGCATCACGTCCTGCATCTCGGCGGTGGACAGATCCAGCTGGTTGACCACCCGGTTGAGGGCTTCCTTGATGTCCATCAGCGCACGCCTCCGCTCTGCTTGAGGAAATTGGCCAGCAGCTCGTGGCCCTGCTGGGTGAGGATCGATTCGGGGTGGAACTGCACACCCTCGACGTTCAGCGTCCGGTGGCGCAGGCCCATGATCTCGTCGACGCTGCCGTCCTCGAACTGGGTCCAGGCGGTGATCTCCAGGCAGTCCGGCAGGCTCTCGCGGCGCACCACCAGCGAGTGGTAGCGGGTCACGGTGAGCGGATTGGCCAGGCCTTCGAACACGCCCTGGTCCTTGTGGAACACCGGGCTGGTCTTGCCGTGCATGGCCACGCGGGCGCGCACCACCTCGCCGCCGAACGCCTGGCCGATGCTCTGGTGGCCCAGGCAGACACCGAGCAGCGGCAGCCGGCCGGCGAACTCGCGGATCACCGCCAGCGACACGCCGGCCTCGTTGGGGGTGCAGGGGCCGGGGGAGACCACGATGCGCTCGGGATTCAGCGCGCGGATCTGCTCGACGCTCAGCTCGTCGTTGCGCACCACCTTGACCTCGGCGCCCAGCTCGCCGAAGTACTGCACCAGGTTGAAGGTGAAGGAGTCGTAGTTGTCGATCATCAGCAGCATGTCAGGTCCCCTTCACTCTGCACTTTGTTCGGCCAGGGCCACCGCGCGGAACATGGCGCGGCGCTTGTTGAGGGTTTCTTCCCACTCCAGGGTGGGCACCGAGTCGGCGACGATGCCGGCGCCGGCCTGCACGTGCAGCTCGCCGTCCTTGATCACCGCGGTGCGGATGGCGATGGCGGTGTCCATGTTGCCGTTCCACGCCAGGTAGCCCACCGCGCCGCCATAGACGCCGCGCTTGACCGGCTCCAGCTCGTCGATGATCTCCATGGCACGGATCTTCGGCGCCCCGGACAGGGTGCCGGCCGGCAGGATGGCGCGCAGCGCGTCCATCGCGCTGAGCTCGGGCTTCAGCTGGCCGGTGACGTTGGAGACGATGTGCATGACGTTGGAGTAGCGCTCGATGACCATCTGCTCGGTGACCCTCACCGAGCCGGTGGCGGAGACGCGGCCGACGTCGTTGCGGCCCAGGTCGATCAGCATCAGGTGCTCGGCCAGCTCCTTGCTGTCCGACAGCAGGTCCTTCTCCAGCGCCAGGTCGGCTTCCTCGCTCGCACCGCGCGGACGGGTGCCGGCGATCGGGCGCACGGTGACCAGACCGTCCTCGACGCGCACCAGCACCTCCGGCGAGCTGCCGACCACGTGGAAGTCGCCGAAGTTGAAGAAGTACATGTACGGCGTCGGGTTGATGGTGCGCAGCGCGCGGTACAGGTCGATCGGCGCGGCCTGGAACGGAATCGACATGCGCTGGGAGATCACCACCTGCATGCAGTCGCCGGCGAGGATGTACTCCTTGATGGCGCGCACCGCGCTCTCGAAGTCGTCGTGGCTGAAGCTGGAGCGGAACGCCGGCTCCGGGCCGAGCGGCGCGGCCAGGTCGACGCCCAGGCGCGGGGTGATCGGCTGGCGCAGGCGCGCCATCAGCGCCTCGAGACGGGCCAGGCCGGCCTCAAAGGCGCCGGCCTCGCTCGGATCGGCGAGCACGATGGCGTGCAGCTTGCCCGCCAGGTTGTCGAACACCACCACCGCATCGGAGACCATCAGCAGGATGTCCGGGGTGCCGATGGGATCGGGGTTGGGGCAGGCGCCGAGGCGCTGCTCGACGTAGCGCACGCTGTCGTAGCCGAAGTAGCCGACCAGGCCGCCGTTGAAACGCGGCAGGCCGGGCAGGGTCGGCACGTTGTAGCGCGCCTTGAACGCTTCGACGAAGGCCAGCGGGTCGGCGCAGTCGTGGGACTCGGTTTCCACGCCATCCACCGTCACCCGCGCCTGGTGGCCGTGCACGCGCAACACGGTGCGGCTCGGCAGGCCGATGATCGAGTAGCGGCCCCACTTCTCGCCACCCTGCACCGATTCGAGCAGGTAGGAGTTGGGCGCGTCGGCCAGTTTCAGGTAGATGGACAGCGGGGTGTCGAAGTCGGCGAGGGTTTCGCGGGCGAGCGGGATGCGGTTGTAGCCGGCAGCGGCCAAACGCAGGAATTCTTCACGGGTCATGATCAGCCTCGGGGCCTGGAAAACGGTCGGGATGCAAAGCGCGCCGGCGAGCCGGCCAGGGACGATGTCAGGCGCGCCAGCGCCAGCGGGCCAGAGCCTTGATGACTTTCATCCACAGTTTGCAGGTGACCACCACGAATCTGATCTCTATCGGCGGGTTTGCTACGGGTAGAGCCGCACACTAGCGCAGCGTCCCCGGTGACGCAAGCAACACGGGACAGTCCGCAGGGTGGATCGCCACCCCGCGGGCCATGCGCAGACCTCAGAACAGCTCGCGCAGGTCGTCGATCACCCGCGCCGGGTTCTCCAGAGAGATCGGCTCGCCGTGGTTGTAGCCGTAGCTCAGCGCCACGCAGGTCACCCCGGCGGCATGGGCGGCACGCACGTCGTTGCGCGAGTCGCCGACGAACAGCGCCTCCGTCGCCGGCACGCCGGCCTGCTCCATCACCCACAGCAACGCGGCCGGGTCGGGCTTCTGCTGCGGCAGGGTGTCGCCGCCGACCAGCCAGCGGAAGTAGCCGTCGAGGCCCTTGTCGGCCAGCAGTTCGGGCAGGAAGCGCGACGGCTTGTTGGTGACCAGCGCCAGCGCCACGCCCGCCTCGCGCAGCCGGTCGAGGGTCTCGACCACCCCGGGGTAGACACGGGTCAGCGCGTGGTTGTCGGCGTAGGCCTCCAGGAACAGCGCCAGCGCCCGTTCGGCCAGCGCCTCGTCGACGCCATCATGCTCGAGGCCGCCGGCCAGCGCGCGGCGCACCAGCACCCGCGCGCCGTTGCCGACCCACAGCCTCACCCGCTCGCGGCCGGCCGGCTCGCGGCCGAGGGCGGCGAGCGTGCGGTCGACCGCGGCGGCCAGGTCCGGCACCGAGTCGACCAGGGTGCCGTCGAGGTCGAACATCGCCAGGCGCGGCAGGCGCCCGGCGAACAGCCCGTGCAGCAGGCCCATGGGCGCCGCCGTCATCCGCGGACCCTGGCCAGTTCGGCGCGCATGGCGTCGATCACCGCCTTGTAGTCGGGCTGGTTGAAGATCGCCGAGCCGGCGACGAAGGTGTCGGCGCCGGCGGCGGCGATCTCGCCGATGTTGTTCACGTTGACCCCGCCGTCGATCTCCAGGCGGATCTCGCGGCCGCTGGCGTCGATCAGCGCGCGCGCCTCGCGCAGCTTGTCGAGGGTGCCGGGGATGAACTTCTGCCCGCCGAAGCCGGGGTTGACGCTCATCAGCAGGATCATGTCGACCTTGTCCATCACGTACTTCAGGCAGTCCAGCGGAGTGGCCGGATTGAACACCAGGCCGGCCTGGGCGCCGCCGTCCTTGATCAGCTGCAGGGAGCGGTCGATGTGCTCGCTGGCCTCGGGATGGAAGGTGATGTAGCTGGCGCCGGCCTCGAGGAAGTCGCCGATGATGCGGTCGACCGGCTTGACCATCAGGTGCACGTCGATCGGCGCGGTGATGCCGTACTTGCGCAGGGCGCCGCACACCATCGGGCCGATGGTCAGGTTGGGCACGTAGTGGTTGTCCATCACGTCGAAGTGGACGATGTCGGCGCCGGCGGCGAGGACGTTGTCGACCTCCTCGCCCAGGCGGGCGAAATCGGCGGACAGGATCGACGGGGCGATGGCGAAGGGCTGCATGGGTACCTCGGGGCAGGAAGCCGGAAAAGGCGAAGTTTCCCGCTTCATCCCGCCCCGGGCAAGGCTTGCCGGACGACCACGCCGCCCGGCGCGCGCCTCACGAGCCCTTGCGCCAGGCGGCGAAGCGCTGCTCCAGGGCCGGGCCGTGCCGGCTCCAGAACTCGGCGTCCATGCCCACCGCGCCGGCGATGTTCTGCGCGGCGGTGGGCAGCTCGCCCGCCACCTGCGGGCTGAGCAGCGCCAGCGCCTGGCGGTTGGTCGGGCCGTAGGCGATGCGCTCGGCCAGCGCCTTCTGCTGCTGCGGCTGGCTGGCGAAGGCGACGAAGCGCCGCGCCAGCTCGCCCTTCCACACGCCCCTGGGCAGCGCCCAGTAGTCGAAGTCGTAGATGCTGCCGCCCCACACCAGCGCCAGCGGCTGCTCGGCGCGCGCGGCGCTGACCCGGCCGTTGTAGGCGGCGCTCATCGCCACGCTGCCGTCGCGCAGGGCGCGGATCGGCTCCTCGCCGGTCTTCCACCAGCGGATGTGCGGCTTGAGTTCGTCGAGCTTGCGGAAGGCCCGCTCGACGCCCTCGGCGCTGCCCAGCACCCGGTAGACGTCGCGGGCCGCGACGCCGTCGGCCATCAGGGCGAACTCCAGGTTGTAGCGCGCGCCCTCGCGCAGGCCGCGCTTGCCGGGCAGGCGGCGGACGTCCCAGAAGTCGGCCCAGCCCTGCGGCGCCTGCGCCAGGCGCTGCGGGTCGTAGGCCAGGGCCATCGACCAGACGAAGATGCCGACCCCGCAGGGCTGCAGCGCGCCGGGCACGAAGTCGTCCGGACTGCCCGCCAGGCCGGGCTCGAGGCGCTCGAACAGGCCCTCCGCGCAGCCGCGCATCAGCTCGGGAGCCTCCACCTCGACCACGTCCCAGGAGACGTGGCTCTGCTCCAGCTGCTGCCTGAGCTTGGCGAGGTCGCCGTTGTAGGCGCGGTACACCACCGCATCGCCGGTGGCCTGCTTGAACGGCTCGTAGAAGGCCCCACGCTGCGCCTCCTGGCTGGCGCCGCCGAAGGAAACCACCGTCACGTAGTCGGCCAGCGCCGGGGCCGCCGCTCCGAACAGGGCGGCCAGCAGGCCGCCCTTGCACAGCTCTCGCATCGTCACATTCCTTATGTCCATGCCGCGCCTCACTCCGGCAGCTGGGTGCGCAGGTTCTCGCTGCGTCCGCGCAGCCACTCGAGGGTCAGCAGCATCACCACCGAGAAGCCGATCAGCAGGGTGGCGGCGGCGGCGATGGTCGGGCTGAGGTTCTCGCGGATGCCGCTGAACATCTGCCGCGGGATGGTCGCCTGCTCGGGGCCGGCGAGGAACAGGGTCACCACCACCTCGTCGAACGAGGTGGCGAAGGCGAACAGCGCCCCCGAGATCACCCCCGGCGCGATCAGCGGCAGGGTGACGCGGAAGAACGCGGTCAGCGGCGGCGCGCCGAGGCTGGCGGCGGCGCGTACCAGGTTCTGGTTGAAGCCCTGCAGGGTGGCGGTCACGGTGATGATCACGAAGGGCACGCCGAGCACCGCGTGCACCAGGATCAGCGAGATGTAGCTGTTGCCCAGGCCCAGCGGGGCGAAGAACAGGTAGCTGGCCACCGCGACGATCACCACCGGCACCACCATCGGCGAGATCAGGATGCCCATCAGCAGGGCCTTGCCGCGGAACTCGCCGCGGGTCAGGCCGATCGACGCCAGGGTGCCGAAGGTCATGGCCAGCACGGTGGCGGCCGGGGCGATGATCAGGCTGTTCTTCAGCGCGCGCAGCCACTCGGCGGTGGTGAAGAACTCCTCGTACCAGCGCAGCGAGAAGCCCTGCAGCGGGTAGACCAGGAAGGTGCCGGAGTTGAACGACAGCGGCACTATGACCAGCACCGGCAGGATCAGGAACAGCAGGATCAGGCCGCAGAGGGTGCGCAGGCTGTAGTACCAGATCCGCTCGACGGGCGACATGTACGGGCTCAGCATGACGATTCTCCTCTCAACCCAGGCGCAGGCGGCCGGCGCCGACCAGCCAGTTGTAGATTGCGTAGAACAGCAGGGTGGCGGCCAGCAGCAGGCCGCCCAGGGCCGTGGCCATGCCCCAGTTGATGGTGGTGTTGGTATAGAAGGCGACGAAGTAGCTGATCATCTGGTCGTTCGGGCTGCCCAGCAGCGCCGGGGTGATGTAGTAGCCGATCGACAGGATGAACACCAGCAGGCCGCCGGCGCCGACCCCGGCCAGGGTCTGCGGGAAGTACACGCGCCAGAAGCTGGCGAACGGATGGCAGCCGAGCGACACCGCGGCGCGCATGTAGGTCGGCGAGATGCCCTTCATCACGCTGTAGATCGGCAGGATCATGAACGGCAGCATGATGTGCACCATCGAGATGTACACGCCGGTGCGGTTGAACACCAGCTGCAGCGGCTCGTCGATGATGCCGAGCGCCTGCAGCGTGCCGTTGATCAGGCCGCCCGACTGCAGCAGCACGATCCACGCGGCGACGCGCACCAGGATCGAGGTCCAGAACGGCAGCAGCACCAGGATCATCAGCAGGTTGCTCTGCCGCGCCGGCAGGTTGGCCAGCAGGTAGGCCAGCGGATAGGCCAGCACCAGGCAGATGACGGTGATCACCAGACCCATCCAGAAGGTGCGGGCGAAGATCTCCAGGTAGATCGCCTGGTCGGGGGTGGCCGGGGCCAGCTCGCCCAGCTCGTCGATGCGGTGGTCGAGGGCGGCCAGCAGGTAGTAGGCGGTGGTACCGCTGGCGTTGCGCTGGATCGCCTGCCAGTAGGCCGGATCGCCCCAGCGCTCGTCGATGCGCTCCAGCGCCTCGCGCCAGGAGACCGGCTCGGCGGCCAGCGGCAGCTGGCGGGCGGTCTTCGACAGCAGGCTGCGATAGCCCGACAGCTCCATGTTCAGGCGCTTGGACAGGTCGCCGAGCAGCTGCTGCTTGCGGGCGACCGGCAGCTCCTCGCCGAGGGCGCGGTAGACCGGCTCCGGCGGCAGGCCGTGGCCGTCCCAGGATTCGATGGCCGCCACCGTGCGCGGCAGGGCGCCGACCACCTCGGGGTTGTCGACGCTGCGCCAGAGCAGCGCGCCGATCGGCACCAGGAAGGTCAGCAGGAGAAACGCCAGCAGCGGCAGGATCAGCACCTGCGACTTCAGGCGGTTGAGCCGCTCGGCGCGCGCCAGGCGCTGCTTGAGGGGGAGGCCGGCGACCTCATTGGGGACGGACACTGCGCTAGCCATGGCCATGTTCAACTCCGGACAGAAGGCCGCCGCCGGCGGCCGGGCAAGACGGCGGGATGCTTCCCGCGGACGGGACGGCGCAGCGCCGTCCCGCCGAGGCTGTTACTTGGCGGCCCAGGCGTTGAAGCGCTGTTCCAGCTGCTCGCCGTAGTCGGCCCAGAAGGTCACGTCGATGGCCACCTGGTTGGCGATGTTCTCCGGAGTGGTCGGCATCAGCCCGAGACGCTCCTTGGGCAGCAGGTCGATGGCCTTCTTGTTGGCCGGACCGTAGGCGATGTTCTCCGCGTAGGCCTTCTGCTGCTCGGGCTTGACCGAGAAGGCGATGAACTCGCGGGCGGCCTGCTGATCCTTGGCGCCCTTGGGGATGGCCCAGGCGTCGAAGTCGTAGATGCCACCGTCCCAGACCATCTTGAGATTGCTCTCGCCCTGCACCGCGGCGATGCGGCCGTTGTACGCCGAGCTCATCACCACGTCGCCGGAGGCGAGGTACTGCGGCGGCTGGGCGCCAGCTTCCCACCACTGGATGTGCGGCTTGAGCTGGTCGAGCTTCTTGAAGGCACGGTCGACGCCCTCGTCGGTGGCCAGCACCTTGTAGACCTCTTTCGGCGCCACGCCGTCGGCCATCAGGGCGAATTCCAGGGTGTACTTGGCGCCCTTGCGCAGGCCGCGCTTGCCGGGGAATTTCTGCACGTCCCAGAAGTCCGCCCAGCTGGTCGGCGCGGTCTTCAGCTTGTCGGCGTTGTAGGCCAGCACGGTGGACCAGACGAAGAAGCCGACGCCGCACGGCTGGATGGCGCCGTCGATGTAGTCCGAGGCCGGGCCGAACTGCGCCGGATCGAGTTCCTCGAACAGCCCCTCGTCGCAGCCGCGCGCCAGTTCCGGCGACTCCACCTCGACCAGGTTCCAGCTCACGCTGCCGGTATCGACCATCGCCTTGACCTTGGCCATCTCGCCGTTGTACTCGCCGGCGATGACCTTGTGCCCGCTGGCCTTCTCGAAGGGCTCGTAGAACGCCTTGACCTGCGCCTGCTTGTTGGCGCCGCCGAAGGAGATGGTGGTCAGATCGGCCGCCACGGCCGACAGGGTGCAACCCAGGCCCAGGGTCAGGGCCGCGAACCTCAGGGATTTCGACATTTATTCTTCTCCAGGATGCTGCGTTTGGGGGTACTTGCCACTATCGGGCCGCGATCCTTATTCCGCGCTCAGCGGATCGAGGGCGCGGACATGTTCGACCTGCCAGCCGAGCGGCACCACGTCGCCCACCGCCAGCGCGGGGTCGAGTTCGGCGATCGGCTGCTTGACGAAGAAGTTGTTCTGCCCGGCCACCTCCAGGCGCACGCGCACGTGGTCGCCCAGGTAGATGAACTCGGCGACCCGGCCGGAGAAGCGGTTGTCGCAGCCGCTGCTGTGGCCGTTGATGCGCACCCGCTCGGGGCGCACCGACAGGCTGACCAGCTCGCCCGGCTGGCCGACGCGCACCGCCAGCGCCTCGACCTGCTCGCCGCGCGGCAGCTCGACCACGCAGCGCTCGCCGTCGCGGCGCACCAGGCGGCCGTTGATGCGGTTGTTCTCGCCGATGAAGTTGGCGACGAAGGCGTTGCACGGCTCCTCGTACAGCTCGCGCGGCGGGGCGATCTGCTGGATCTCGCCCTGGTGGAACACCGCCACGCGGTCGGACATGGTCAGCGCCTCGCCCTGGTCGTGGGTGACGTAGACCACGGTGACGCCCAGGCGCTGGTGCAGGTGCTTGATCTCCATCTGCATGTGTTCGCGCAGCTGCTTGTCGAGCGCGCCGAGCGGCTCGTCCATCAGCACCAGCTGCGGCTCGAACACCAGGGCGCGGGCCAGCGCCACGCGCTGCTGCTGGCCGCCGGACATCTGCCCCGGGTAGCGCCCGGCCAGCGCCTCCAGCTGCACCATGCTCAGCGCGCGCTTGACCCGCTCGGCGATGTCGGCCTTGCCCATGCCGCGCACGCTGAGCGGGAAGGCGAGGTTCTCGGCCACGGTCATGTGCGGGAACAGGGCGTAGTTCTGGAACACCATGCCGATGTCGCGCTTGTGCGGCGGCAGCTTGTTGATCGCCCGGCCGCCGAGGAGGATCTCGCCGGCGGTGGGGGTCTCGAAGCCGGCCAGCATCATCAGGCTGGTGGTCTTGCCCGAACCGGACGGCCCGAGCAGGGTGAGGAATTCGCCCTTGCGAATGTCCAGATTGAGATCTTTGACGATCAGGTTCTCGCCGTCGTAGCTCTTCTGCACGCTACGGAAGCTGACCAGGATGTCGTTGCCTTGCGTCTCGGCCATGACCGCACCTGTAGGACTGGGTGGACTATGGCTACAGCGTAGGCAGGTGCCGGCGGCGGGCAAATCGGCGGGCAGGACGACATCGGCTAGGCCCGCCGGAAGATGTTCTGTAGGGATTGCCCTACACGGGTAGCGGTTCCATGCGCCCCCGCGCAGGCGTCAGACCAGCTTGTGCTCCATGGCGTAGCGCACCAGGTCGGCCACCGAGTGGGCGTCGAGCTTCTGCATCAGCCGCGCCTTGTGGGTGCTCACCGTCTTGCTGCTGACCGACAGCTGCTGGGCGATCTCGTTGACGCCCTCGCCGCGCACCAGGCGCTCGAACACCGAGAACTCGCGCTCGGAAAGCAGCGCGTGGGGCGGCCGCGAGTCGGTCAGGCCGACCTCGAAGACCATGCGGTCGGCCAGCGCCGGGTCGATGTAGCGGCCGCCGCCGGCGACCTTGCGGATCGCGGTGAGCAGCAGCGCCGGATCGCTGTCCTTGGTGGCATAGCCGGCGGCGCCGATCTTCAGCGCGCGGGCGGCCATCTGCGCCTCGTCGTGCATCGACAGCACGAGGATCGCCGGCGGGTTGCTCAGCGCGCGGATCCGCGGGATCGCCTCGAGGCCGTTGACCCCGGGCATGGAGATGTCGAGGAGGACCACCTCGCAGGGCGTCTGGCGGAGGATCTCCAGCAGCTGCTGGCCGTTGCCGGCCTCGCCGGCCACCGTCAGGTCCCTGGCCATGCCGATCAGCTGCTTGATGCCCTCGCGGACGATGGTGTGGTCTTCGGCCACCAGTACCCGAATCATGCCGTCTCCTTATCCTCCCGGTCGAGGGGAACCCTCACGTACAGGGTAGTGCCCTGCCCCGGGGTGCTGTCCAGCCGCAGGCTGCCGCCGAACATGGCGACCCGCTCGCGCATGCCGACCAGGCCGAACGAGCCGCTGCGCACCTGCGCCGGGTCGAAGCCCGCGCCGTCGTCGGCGATGCACAGCTGCAGCTCGCCGGCCTCGCGGCTGAGGCGGATCTCCACGCTGTGCGCCTGGGCATGGCGCATGATGTTGGTCAGCGCCTCCTGCAGCACGCGGAACAGCCCGGTGGCCTTGCCCTCGCCGAGCGCCGGCAGCTGTTCGGGCACCTCGACCAGGCAGGGGATGCCGGTGCGCGCCTCGAAGCGCCGCGCCTGCCACTCGATGGCCGAGGCGATGCCGGCGTCGAGGATCGGCGGGCGCAGCGCGGTGGCCACGTCGCGCACCACCTGGAACAGCTGGGCGAGCAGCTTGCTCATGTGCTGCAGGCGCTGGCGCAGGTCGGCGTCGCCTTCGCCATGGGCCAGCTGGCACATGGAGAGTTCCAGCTTGAGCACGGTGAGCATCTGCCCCAGCTCGTCGTGCACCTCGCGGGCGATGCGCGCCTTCTCCTCCTCGCGCACGCTCTCCAGGTGCGCCGCCAGCTCGCGCAGCTGGGCCTGCGACTCGGCCAGCGCCAGCTCGGTGCGCTTGAGTTCGCTGATGTCCCAGACCATGCCGTCCCACACCACCCGGCCGGCCTCCAGGCGCCGCGCGGTGGCCTTGATGTCGACCCAGATCGGCGTGCCGTCGCGGGTCAGCAGGCGGCCCTGCCAGCGCCAGTCGTCGTCGGCCGCCAGCGCCGCCTGCTGGCTGCTCCAGTAGTGCTCGCGCTCGTCGGGGTGGACCAGGCTGCGGATGCCGCGCTCGGGCTCGAGCAGGGTCGCCGCCGGGTAGCCGACCAACCCAGCGCTGCCCTCGCCGATGAACGCGATGTGCACCTCGGCGCCCGGCGCGGCGCGCTCCAGGCGGAACAGCAGGCCGGGCACGTTGCCGGCGATGCCCTTCAGGCGCGCCTCGCTCTCCTCGAGGGCGGCGCGGGCGCGGCGCCGCTCGGTGACGTCGGTGAGATAGATCACCAGGTATTCGGTGTCGCGAAAACGCAGGAAGCTGAGCGACAGGTCCACCGGCAGCCACTCGCCGTCGGCGCAGCGGCAGCGGGTCTCGAAGGCCAGCGCCTCGTCGCTGGCGCGGGCGCGCTTCCACAGCGCCAGCCAGCGATCCATGTCGAGGTTCGGCGCCAGCTCGCTCAGCGGCCGCTCGACCAGGCCCCTGGCCGGGTAGCCGAGCAGCTGCTCGGCGGCGCGGTTGGCGTAGCGCAGGTGGCTGTCCCAGTTGACCCAGAGGATGCCGACGGTGCTGTGGTCGATGGAGAACTGGGCCAGGCGCAGCGCCTGCTCGGCCGACTCGCGCAGGCTCAGGTCGTGGCGGGCGACGGCCAGACGCAGCTCCAGCTCGTCGTGCTGGCGCCGCAGCCACCAGGCCGCGCCCAGCACCGCCAGCAGCAGCAGGCCGAGCAGCAGGGCCAGGCTGCGCCAGAAGCCGGCCGACTCGCCGAGACTCGTCACCGGCGGCTGCAGCCAGCGCCGCTGCATGGCCTCCAGCTCGGCGGCGGGCAGCGCGCGCAGGGCCCGGTCGATCAGCCCGGCCAGTTCCGGCAGGTCGGGGCGCACGGCGACGCGCAGCAGCAGCGGATAGCCGACCTCGCCGAGCACCGCCAGCGCGGCGAACTCGACTTCGCCGTGCAGACGGCTGTACTGCGCCTCGTCGAGCACCGCATAGCTCGCCTCGCCGGCCAGCACCTGGCGCAGCGCCTGGCGCTCGGAGCTGGCCGGGCGCAGCTCGAGGCTGCTGTGGCTGCTGCGCAGGAAGCGCTGCACCGGGCTGCCTTCGCGCACCGCCACCGGCTCGCCGCGCCCCAGGCGGTCGAGGCGGACCGCCGCGGCGCCGCTGCGCTCGCCGACGACCAGGTGCGGAATGCGCAGGTAGGGATCGGAGTAGCGCCACAGGCGCAGGCCGGCCGGGGTCTGCTGCAGGCCGGGGGCCAGTTCGATCTCGCCGCGCTGCAGCGCCGCCTCCAGCGCGGCCTGGTCGGGATAGGCATGCCAGTTCAGGTCCACGCCGAGGCGGCTGGCGAGCGCGCCCATCAGCTCGACATGGGCGCCGACCAGCTGCTGCTGGCGCTGGCGCCGCTCGAACTGGGCGTAGGGCGCCTGCAGCACGACGCCGACCTGCAGCCGCGGATGATCGGCCAGCCACTGGCGCTGCGCCGCATCCACCGCCAGCGCCGCCGGCTCGGCACGTACCGGCAGCGTCAGGCAGAGGCCGAGCAGCAGCATCGCGGATGTCAGGCAGCGAACCAGGTGGGCGGAAAGGGGCATGGCGAAGACTCCGTAGGCCGGGCACTGCGCACGGTCCGCCGCCAGCCTATCCCATCGGCCTGCGCCGCTACAGGGCTCAGCGCAGACCGTGGCGGGCGCGCACCAGCTCCCAGGCCGCCTGCAGGCGATGGCTCTGCTCGGTGGCCGCGGCCAGGCGCACCGGATCGGCGCGGCCGAGCTTGTCCGGATGGTGGCGGCTGCGCAGGCGCCGGTAGGCCTGGCGGATGGCCGCCGGCGGCGTGTCGGGGGTGACGCCGAGCAGGTCCAGCGCCGTGCGGTAGGCGTCGTCGCGGCGGACCAGCGGCAGGCCGCGCCCCAGCGCCTGGTTCTCCAGCGCCGCCAGCTGCGCCGCCGGACAGCCGAGCTGCGCCGCCCACACGCCGAGCAGGGCGCGCGCCGCCGGGGCGCAGCAGTCGCCGGCCCAGGCCATGCGCCAGGCGGCGCGCAGCACGGTGTCGACGCGCGCCGGGCGCTGTCGCAGCCCCGCCAGGATTGTCTCGACGCGCGAG
>NZ_CAJGBM010000030.1:0-26347 GCF_904426495.1 Pseudomonas sp. OF001
TTTTTTCGACGGAATGGCTGCAGGCTACAACGTCGTAGCCTGGCCAGAAAGCAGCAAGATCAATAGGATGCACGGTGACAGCAGGGGGCAGGCGTTGGTGTGTTTGGCGACTGCCAATTTACCTGCTTCCCTGTCTGTCAATCCGCTCCTCCCCACGATCCCGCGAAGAACCGAATTTTAACGCACTGCTAGAAACAACCGCCTGGTCGTTTGTTTTAAAAAAAACTATAATGATAAGGAATACGACCGAAAGAACACCTCGTCGACCAGCCGCTAAGACCCGGATGCATACACGATTAACGGAGATGCCGTGGGTTTTATCAACTTGCGAGAAAGAAAGCTGATGGCGGGCGTGAGCCACATACCCAGTGCAAGGGTGAACGCACATGCCAAGCAATAGGCTGCACTGGCCCTTCGGCGAATCGAACACCAACAAACCTCTTCTGCACCGTGTTCTGAACGTTGGTGTCGACAGGCGTAATACGAGGTGCGCACAGCCATCAAGGCCCCGCTCGATTGCGGCAGATCATCGAAGTGCCGAATTACTGCATGCGCGCTCATCGGTTCCAAAGCGAGCGCCGCCACCAGCACGTCGCTGCACATGGACGCCTACCGCTCTACAACCAGACCCCATTAGGCCCGATACCCGTACGGAACGTGACCATGCCTCCAGCTTCTCTCTTGTTTCCTGAGCTCAGATTGCGCACTGCCTCGCTTGCACTGAGCGCCGTCGCACTAACCGGCTGCATGTCGCTCGCTCCCACTCCTAATACGCCACCGCTGCCAGCACCCGAGGTTTGGCCTAGTCATATTGATTCGAGCACAGACGGCGCCCATGCGGGAGAACTGGCCTGGCAGGCGTACTTCACGGATCCCTTGCTGCAACGCCTTATCGAGACTGCGCTGGAGAACAACCGCGATCTGCGCCTGGCCGCGCTGCGTGTCGAGGAAGCCAGCGCCGCATTCCGCATTCAGCGCTCGGATCGATTTCCTGCCGTGGGCGTGGGTGCCCAGGGTGGACGCGCCCGCGTCCCTGGCGATCTGAACATGTCGGGCAGATCGCAGGTGGGTGGCGAGTATCGGGCTGAGGTGGGTTTAAGCACTTGGGAGTTGGATCTGTGGGGCCGAGTGCGTAATCTGGAAGACGCCGCCCTGCAAACCTGGCTGGCTACCGATGCAGCGCGCCGGGCTGTCCACCTAGCGTTGATCGCCCAGGTGGCGGACGGTTATCTTGGCTTGCGCGAGATCGACGAGCGCGTGGCTATCGCGCGGCAAACCGTGACAACCCGCGAGGAGTCCTATCGCATTTTCCGGCGTCGTGTCGAAGTCGGCTCGACCTCGACGCTGGATCTCACCCAAGTCCAGACCCTCCTGAACCAGGCTCAGGCGCTGCTGACCCAGCTTGAGCAAGCTCGCGCCACGCAACTGCACGCGTTGGCGCTGCTGGTGGGCGCCGATCCTGGCCCGCTGCCCGCTAAGGCACCCTTCGATGAAACGACGGTGCTGGCCGAACTTCGGGCTGGTTTGCCCTCGGAGCTGCTGGTCAGTCGTCCGGACATCATTTCCGCGGAACACCAGTTGCGTGCTGGCGATGCCAACATCGGGGCGGCCCGTGCAGCGTTCCTACCGCGCATCGCGCTGACCGGCAGCTTCGGCACGGCCAGCAGCGATCTCGATGGCCTGTTCGATTCAGGTAGTCGTGCCTGGACCTTCATGCCCACGTTGTCGCTGCCCATCTTCGATGGCGGCCGGCGGCGCGCCAACCTGGAACTGAGCGAAGTGCGTCGCGATATCGCCGTGGCCGGATACGAGAAGACCATTCAAACAGCCTTTCGCGAGGTAGCTGATGCCCTGAGCGCCAAGTACTGGTTGGCTGAACAGTTGACGATCCAGGGAGACAACCTTGAAACGCAAAGCGAACGCGCACGGCTGGCCCAATTGCGCTATGACAACGGCTCGGCTGCTTTCCTAGAGGTGCTGGACGCCCAACGCGATCTGCTGGGTGCCCAGCAACAAATGGTACAGGCGCGCCGCGCGCTGCTGTCCAGCCAGGTAGCGCTGTATGCCGCGCTCGGCGGCGGCACCCTCGCCGCATCCAACGAGGTAGACGGTGCAACCTCGACTCCCGCCTCCATCCCATCAACCCGCTAAGGCACGCCGAACCCATGACCTTCTCACCCTCTCTCAAGAAAAAACTCCTGGTCGTTGCCGCTGCAGCGGCTGTCGTCGCGCTGGCCTGGTGGGGCTGGACGAAGTTTGCCGACAGCGGACCCGGCGAAGGCTTTGTCAGCGGTAACGGCCGAATCGAAGCCACCGAAATCGACATCGCTACCAAGCTTCCCGGACGTATCGAAGACATCCTGGTACGTGAAGGCGATTTCGTCACAGCTGGCCAGCCATTGGCCAGGATGCAACTAGAAACGCTTGAGGCGCAGCGCGACGAAGCCTTCGCCATGCGTCAACAGGTCGAGCACGCGGTGACCGCAGCGCAGGCACAGGTCGCATTGCGCGAAGCCGACGTTGCTGCGGCGCAGGCACTCGTCGGTCAGCGCGAGTCGGAGCTCGACGCCGCACAGCGGCGTCTGGCACGTTCGGAGACACTGTCCCGAGAGGGCGCCGCCTCGATACAGGAGCTGGACGATGACCGGGCGCGCGTACGGGGCGCACAGGCAACGCTCGCGGCCAGCAGAGCGCAGACTGCCGCTGCCCGCGCCGCAGTCGAGGCAGCCAAAGCACAACTGGTCGGCGCCCGCTCCAGCGTGACCGCCGCCACGGCCAGCATCATTCGCATCGAAGCCGACATCCGCGACAGCGAACTGCGCTCGCCGCGTGACGGTCGGGTGCAGGTGCGGGTGGCGCAACCCGGCGAGGTGCTGGGATCGGGCGGACGCGTCCTGAATCTTATCGACCTGTCGGACGTCTACATCACCTTCTTCCTGCCCGAGACCGTGGCCGGCCGCGTCGCGCTGGGTTCCGAGGTCCGCATCATTCTGGATGCCGCGCCGGAGTATGTGATACCAGCCACTGTTTCCTTCGTCGCCAGCGCGGCGCAGTTCACCCCCAAAACGGTCGAAACCGCCAGCGAGCGGCAGAAACTGATGTTTCGCGTGCGCGCGCAGATTTCGCAGGAGTTGCTGCGTGAGCACCTCAATCAGGTCAAGACCGGGTTGCCCGGCGTGGCCTGGATCAAACTCGACGCCAATGCCGAGTGGCCTCAAAACCTCTCCGTTCGCGTGCCGGAGTAAGGTATGAGCCACAGTGCGAGTGCGCAGCCCACGACCGTTGCAAGCGTCCGTCAGGTGCGCTTGCGTTACGGCGACGTCATCGCCCTGGATGGCATCGATCTGGACATTCCCGCCGGACGGATGGTCGGCCTGATCGGCCCCGACGGCGTGGGCAAATCCAGTCTGCTCTCATTGCTGGCGGGTGTGCGCATCATCCAGGAGGGCACGGTCGAGGTGCTGGGTGGCGACATGGCCAGCAAGGCCCATCGCAATAAAGTGTGCCCGCGCATCGCCTACATGCCGCAGGGACTGGGCAAAAACCTGTATCCGACGCTCTCGGTCGAGGAGAATCTGCAGTTCTTCGCGCGCCTGTTCGGTCATGGCGCCGCAGAGCGCCGCCAGCGGATCGATGAGCTCACCCAGGCCACTGGCCTGTTCAAATTCCTGGAGCGCCCGGCAGGCAAGCTGTCCGGGGGCATGAAGCAAAAACTCGGCCTGTGCTGCGCGCTGATTCATGACCCGGATTTTCTGATTCTCGATGAGCCGACGACTGGCGTGGACCCGCTGGCGCGCGCGCAGTTCTGGGATCTGATTGACCGTATCCGCGCCGATCGCCCCGGCATGAGCGTGATTGTGGCCACGGCCTACATGGATGAGGCCCAGCGCTTCGACTGGCTGGCCGCCATCGACGACGGCAAGGTCCTCGCCACCGGCACGCCGAAGGAATTGCTGGCAAGAACAGGCAGCCCGAACCTGGAAGAGGCATTCATCCGCCTGCTCCCGGAAGAGAAAAAGCGCGGACACCAAGCGGTAGTCATTCCCCCCTTGTCGGATGGCGGCGCGGACGATATCGCCATCGAGGCCGAGGGGCTGACCATGCGCTTTGGCGACTTCGTTGCCGTCGATAGCGTGTCCTTCCGCATCCGGCGCGGTGAAATCTTCGGCTTCCTCGGCTCCAACGGGTGCGGCAAGTCCACGACGATGAAGATGCTTACCGGCCTGTTGCCGGCGAGCGAGGGTCGGGCCTGGCTGTTCGGCCATGAAGTGAACCCGCATGATCTGGGCACCCGCCGCCGCGTCGGCTACATGTCCCAAGCGTTCTCGCTCTACAGCGAAATCACGGTACGCCAGAACCTGGAGTTGCACGCCAAGCTCTTCAGTGTGTCCCCGGAGGACATTCCTGCTCGCGTCGATGAGATGGTGGAGCGCTTCGGGCTGGTGGACGTCATCGACAGCCTGCCGGCCAGTCTGCCTCTGGGCATACGCCAACGCCTGTCGCTGGCGGTCGCCATGGTGCACAAGCCAGAACTGCTGATTCTGGACGAACCGACTTCGGGCGTCGACCCGGTGGCGCGCGATGCGTTCTGGCGACTGCTCATCGAGCTTTCGCGGCGTGACCGGGTGACGGTCTTCATTTCCACCCACTTCATGAACGAGGCAGAGCGCTGCGACCGCATGTCGATGATGCATGCGGGCAAGGTGCTCGACAGCGACGTGCCCGCCAGACTGGTCGAGAAGCGCGGCGCCAAAACCCTTGAAGAGGCCTTCATCGGCTACCTCGTCGAAGCCGAGGGCGGCACGGCGGCGCCGGCCAGCCAGCCCGGGGCCGCCGATCACGAGGAGCAACCATCGGCGGCGCCCGCTGAACACGGCGGGCACGGCTCTGGCGGTTTCAGTCTGCAGCGAATGTTCAGCTATCTGTGGCGCGAGACGCTGGAATTGCAGCGGGACCCGGTACGCGCCACGCTGGCGCTGGGCGGTTCGCTGCTGCTGATGTTCGTGATCGGCTTCGGCATCACCATGGACGTCGAGGACCTGAGCTATGCGGTGCTCGATCGCGACCAGACCACGCTTAGCCAGAACTACACGCTGAACTTGGCCGGATCGCGCTACTTCACCGAGCACGCGCCGATCATCGACTACGAGGACCTTGATCGACGCATGCGCAACGGCGAACTGTCGCTGGCCATTGAGATCCCCCCTGGCTTCTCTCGCGATGTGTTGCGAGGCCAGAACGTGCAGATAGGTGCCTGGATCGACGGCGCCATGCCGCAACGCGCGGAAACCGTCCAGGGCTACGTTCAGGGCATGCACCAGCACTGGCTGCTCGTACAGGCCAGCGAACGCAGCGGTGCCAGCGCCGCAGGAAATGCGAGCGTCGAGACACGCTTTCGCTACAACCCCGATGTCAAGAGCCTGCCGGCCATGGTGCCGGGGGTGATTCCCCTGTTGCTGCTCATGCTGCCGGCGATGCTGACCGCGCTGGCGGTGGTGCGCGAGAAGGAGACAGGCTCGATTACCAATCTGTACGTGACGCCGGTCACGCGCATCGAGTTCCTGCTTGGCAAGCAACTGCCCTATGTCGGTCTGGCCATGGTGAACTTCCTGCTGATGAGCCTGCTCGCGGTCACCGTCTTCGGTGTGCCGGTCACGGGCAGCTTCTTCACCCTGTCGCTGGCCGCGCTGATCTTCTCCTTCGCCGCGACAGGCATGGGGCTGCTGGCCTCGGCCGTCACGCGCAGCCAGATCGCCGCCATGTTCTTTGCCATGATCGGCACCATCATTCCGGCCACCCAGTTCGCCGGCCTGAGGGATCCCGTGTCCTCGCTTGAAGGCTCCAGCAAGTTCATCGGCGAGATCTACCCCGCCACGCACATGATCTCCATCAGCCGTGGCGTGTTCAACAAATCACTCGGCCTGGCCGACCTGACGGGGCCGCTGTGGTCGATGCTCATTTCGGTTCCGGTCATTCTCGGCGTGGCTGTTTTGCTACTCAAGAAGCAGGAGCGTTGAGATGCGCAGAAGAAACCTGGCCAACATCTACGACCTTGGTGTCAAGGAGCTGTGGAGTCTTTGGCGCGATCCGATGATGCTTGTGCTCATCGTCTATGTGTTCACCGCGTCGGTCTACACCAAGGCCACGTCCATGCCGGAGACGCTGCACAACGCGCCCATCGCCATCGTCGACGAGGATAATTCGGCGCTGTCCCAGCGGGTTGCCTCGGCCTTCTACCCCCCGCAGTTCACGCCACCGGCCATGATCGACTATGGGGACGTGGACCCGGGCATGGACGCGGGGCTGTACACCTTCGCTCTGGTCATTCCGCCCAACTTCCAGCGCGACGTGCTGGCGGGGCGATCGCCTGCCGTGCAGCTCAATGTCGACGCCACCCGCATGAGCCAGGCCTTCACCGGCAGTGGCTATATCCAGCAGATCTTCACCGGCGAAGTCAATGAGTTCGTCAAGCGTTACCGCGGCACCGACGCGCCACCCGTGGATCTGGCATTGCGCGCACGCTTCAACCCGGCACTGGACAAGGCCTGGTTCGGCTCGGTGGTGCAGATCATCAACCACATCACGCTGTTGTCCATCATCCTGACCGGCGCAGCGCTGATCCGGGAGCGCGAGCACGGCACCATCGAGCACCTGCTGGTGATGCCGGTTACACCCGCGCAGATCATGCTCTCCAAGGTCTGGTCGATGGCCCTGGTCGTGCTGATCGCCTCCTTCCTGTCCCTCAACCTCATGGTGCGCGGCATCCTGGGCGTGCCCATCGAGGGCTCCATTGTGTTGTTCTTCGCCGGCGCGGCCCTCAGCCTGTTCGCCACCACCTCCATGGGCATATTCATCGCCACGCTGGCGCGCAACATGCCGCAGTTCGGCATGCTGATGATGCTGACCATCATGCCGCTCCAGATGCTATCCGGCGGCGACACGCCCCGCGAAAGCATGCCCGAGATCGTGCAGAACATCATGCTGATCGCACCCACCACCCATTTCGTGGAACTGAGCCAGGCCATCCTTTACCGGGACGCGGGCCTGGAGACCGTGTGGCAGCCGTTCCTGGCGCTGGCCCTGATCGGCACGGTGCTGTTTTTCCTGTCATTGGCACGCTTTCGCAAAACCATCGGCCAGATGGCCTGATCGACTCGCTGCATGCATGCGGACAAAGGTCATCATGTCGATATCGAGCGGAGCAGGTGCTGGTCCGGTGAGCTGTCCAATAGCTGATCGATAATTGGAAATGGAACGACCTTCTCTGGCGTCATGGCAGCGCATATTGCCGCGCCCACATCTGCGGTATCGGTGTTTGCTCCCGCACTGGCATCGACTCTGATTCGAGCGCCGACCTGACGCCTGCCCCTTGGCCGTGTCCACGGCAACCTGAATGTGTCCTGAATGTTGTCCGGGCATTTTTGCCTTTGCTGATTGATCCACGTCAACTCCAGGCAGTTTAAAGCACTTTTAGAAACAAACGACTGAACGGTTGTTTTGTGCCTGTCTACCGTTGAGTCATACCGGCTTGCCGGCAGATCGATGTACCACTCGCTTCAAATCGCAGTCAGGCTCACGAAGAGGAAAGGCAACATGGCTGAAGAAAAAGCTTGCGCGCAGAACCTGGATGAGGATCTGACAAGCCGTTTCCCAACGGCTTACACCATCCTACTTTTGCTAATCGTCCTGATCGCTGCGCTGAGCTGGGTCATTCCCGCCGGACAGTATGAGCGGGTCATGAATGACGAGATCGGTCGTGAAGTGGCGGTGCCGGGTACTTACCAGACGGTCGAGTCCAGCCCCCAGGGCTTTATGGATGTCATGCTCGCGCCCACTGCGGGTTTCTATGACCCGGACAGCTATGCCGCCAACGCCGTGGATGTGGCGCTGTTCATACTGTTTCTCGGTGGTTTTCTGGGGGTGGTAAATGCCACTGGCGCGATCGATACCGGCATCCGCAGCGTAATGCAGCGACTGGAGGGCCGGGAGATCTGGATGATCCCGATCCTGATGACCCTGTTCGCCCTGGGCGGCACGACGTATGGCATGGCGGAAGAAACCCTGGCGTTCTATGCCATTCTGATCCCGATCATCATCGCCGCCGGCTACGATGCCGTGACCGGGGTTGCCGTGATCCTGATCGGCGCAGGCATTGGGGTCCTGGGCTCGACCATCAATCCCTTTGCCACAGTCATTGCTTCCAACGCGGGGCAAATTCCTTTTACCGACGGACTGGTATTGCGCCTGGTGCTATTGGTCGGCGGGTTGGTGATCTGTGCCGCCTACGTGATGCGCTATGCCAAACGGGTCAAGGCCGACCCTTCGCGTTCGGTCGTAGCCAAACAGCGCGATGCCCACCGAAAGTTATTTCTACAAGGCCATGATGATCTGGACGACGTCAAGCTGAGCCTGACCCAAAAACTGGTTCTGTTTATCTTCACCTTGACCTTCGGCGTCATGATCTGGGGTGTTTCCTCCCAGGGCTGGTGGATGGACAAGATGGGCGCACTGTTTCTTGGGGCTGCCATCGTCGTGGGCGTTGTTGCCCGTCTGGGTGAGAAGAGGTTGACCGGCAGCTTCGTCGATGGCGCCCGGGATCTGCTTGGCGTGGCTCTGGTCGTTGGCTTGGCGCGAGGCATCGTGGTCATCATGGAGCAGGGCATGATTGCCGACACGATTCTGCACAGCGCTGAAATGAGCCTGGGCGACATGTCGGAACTGGGTTTCATCAACCTGATCTTCTGGATCGAAACGGGCATGAGCTTCCTGGTGCCTTCTTCATCCGGCCTTGCCGTACTGTCGATGCCCATTCTTGCCCCCCTGGCGGACTTTGCAAATGTCAGCCGCGACCTGGTCGTGACTGCCTATCAGTCGGCCAACGGCCTGGTGAACCTGATCAACCCGACCTTCGCGGTGGTGATCGGCGGCCTGGCCATAGGCCGAGTTTCCTATGACCGCTGGCTGGTATTCATCTGGCCCTTGCTGGCGATCCTGACCGTGTTCATCACGCTGGTGATCAGCATCGGTGTCTTCCTGTAACTCCCTGATTGAAGAGGCTTTGCACATGACTGAACATACTCTTGGCGTTCATTCCGAGACAGGCGTCCTGCGACAGGTCATTGTTTGCCGACCTGGCCTTGCCCATCGCAGGCTGACGCCCAGCAATTGTGACGCCCTGTTGTTTGATGATGTGTTCTGGGTCAAGCAGGCGCAAAAGGACCATGACGTGTTCGCCAACCTGATGCGTGCCCGTGGGGTTGAGGTGCTGGACGTCAATGAACTGTTGGCCGAGACCCTCGATATCGCCGAAGCACGACGCTGGCTTCTGGATCACCGGATCAGCTGGAATCATATTGGCGTCGGTATGGTGTCTGACTTGCGGGCCTGGATGGATGAACTGCCGGGGCAGACCCTGGCAGAGTTTCTGATCGGTGGGTTGCAGGTAAGCGATCTGCCTTTCGATCCGAGCGGTTTGTTCGGCAACCACCTCGGGCCTTATGGCTTTGTGCTGCCGCCGTTGCCAAACTTCCTGTTTACCCGCGACAACAGTGCCTGGATCTACGGTGGCGTCACCCTTAACCCCATGTATTGGGCCGCACGCAAGCCGGAAACGCTGCTGACGGCGGCAATCTACCGGTTTCACCCAAAGTTTTCCGGCAAGGTCGAAGTGCTTTGGGGCGATCCGCTCAAGGATCACGCGCTGGCGACCCTGGAAGGCGGGGACATCATGCCAGTCGGTAATGACACCGTGCTGGTCGGCATGGGCGAGCGCTCATCCCCCCAGGCGATCGGGCAGATGGCCAACGCCCTGTTCGAACGCGGGACAGTGAGTCGCGTGGTGGCCTGTCAGATTCCCAAAAGCCGAGCGGCCATGCACCTGGATACGGTGTTCACCTTCTGCGGCGGTAATGTCGTTACCGCCTTCAAGGAAGTAGCCGATCAAATGATCTGTTACGACCTGCGGCCCGGCACGGGCGGCAAACACCTGACGTTCAGCCAGGACCCACGCCCCATGTTCGACGTGGTCGCGGAGGTGCTCGGCTATGAATCCCTAACCGTGATTCCCACCGGTGGTGATACACCCGCCGAACGTGAACGCGAGCAGTGGAATGATGGCAACAACGTGTTGGCCCTGAGTCCGGGGGTGGTCATTGCCTATGACCGTAATGACGACACCAACGCCGCTCTGGAAGCGGCCGGAGTCGAAGTGCTGAAAGTCCCCGGCGCAGAGCTTGGTAGGGGGCGCGGCGGTGGACGCTGCATGAGCTGCCCGACCATACGCGACGCAATCTGAATTTCAAGGAGCATCCAATGGCCTTTAATCTGAAAAGCCGACACTTCCTTACGTTGCGAGATTTCAGCCCGCGCGAAATTGGTTTTCTGCTCAAGCTGGCAGCCGACCTGAAAGCGGCCAAGTATGCCGGCACCGAAGTGCCGAAACTGTGTGGCAAGGAAATCGCCCTGATATTCGAAAAGGACTCCACCCGCACCCGGGTGGGCTTCGAGGTCGCGGCCTTTGATCAAGGTGCCAAAGTCACCTATCTCGGGCCGACCGGCACCCATATTGGTCATAAGGAATCGGTCAAGGACACCGCCCGGGTGCTGGGGCGAGTTTATGATGCCATTGAATACCGTGGCTTCGGCCAGGCCGTGGTCGAGGAGCTGGCCGAGCATGCTGGCGTGCCGGTCTACAACGGCTTGACGAATGAGTTCCACCCCACGCAGATCCTGGCCGACTTTCTAACCATGCAGGAACACGTGGAAAAGCCATTGCGTGAGGTGTCCTATGTCTTCATCGGCGATGCCGCCAACAACATGGGCGACAGCCTGCTGATTGGTGGCGCCAAAATGGGCATGGATGTACGTCTGTGTGCACCAGAGGTCTGCTGGCCGCACGATGATATCCAGCAGGAAGCCCAGCGGATCGCCAGCACCACTGGTGCCCGAATTACCATCACCGACGATATCGACAAGGCGGTCGCCGGTGTCGATTTCGTTTATACCGATGTCTGGGTGTCGATGGGCGAGCCCGACGAAAAATGGGCGGAGCGCATCAAGCTGCTGCTGCCCTATCAGGTCAATACCGCACTGATGGAAAAAACCGGCAACCCGCAGGTGCGTTTCATGCATTGCCTCCCGGCCTTCCACAACACCGAGACCACCATCGGCAAGGAGATACAGCAGAAGTTTGGCATCGATGCCATGGAAGTCACCGATGAGGTCTTCGAAAGCGCCGCCTCAATCGTCTTCGATCAGGCGGAAAACCGGATGCACACCATCAAGGCGGTCCTAGTCGCCACCCTGGGAGCCTGACATGCTGATAGTCGCAGCCCTGGGCGGCAACGCCCTCTTAAAGCGTGGTGAGCCTTTGACCGCGCGTACCCAGCGCGCCAATGTGCGGGTCGCCGCCCAAGGCCTGGCGGCTATTGTGCAGGCTGGCCATGACTTGGTCATTACCCATGGCAACGGCCCCCAGGTGGGTCTGCTGGCATTGCAGGGTGCCGCCTACAAGCCGGACGAAGCCTATCCCCTGGATGTGCTGGGGGCGGAAACCGAAGGCATGATCGGCTACGTCATCGAACAGGAACTGGAGAATGCGCTGAATCACGACCGGCCGGTGGCCACCTTGCTGACCCAGGTGGTGGTGGATCAGCACGACCCAGCGTTCGACAACCCGACCAAATTCATCGGGCCCGTGTATGAGCGGGCCGAGGCTCAATCCCGAGCCCAGGCAGCCGGCTGGCATATCGCCCAGGATGGCGACAAATGGCGCAGAGTGGTGCCGTCCCCCAGGCCGCTTGAGATCCCCGACCTGCAGGTGATCAAGTTGCTGTTGGAGCAGGGCGTGGTGGTGATCTGCGCAGGCGGCGGGGGCATCCCCATACTCCGCCGCGAAGACGGTAGTACGATAGGTATTGAAGCGGTCATTGATAAGGACGCGGCCAGCGCCCTGCTGGCGCGACAACTCCAAGCCGATGCCCTGCTGCTGCTGACCGATGTCGATGCGATCTATCGGGATTTCGGCAAAGACAGCGCAGCGGCGATCAGCAACCTGAGCGTGGAGGAGGGGTGTGCACTCGATCTGCCTGCCGGTTCCATGGGGCCCAAACTGGCCGCTGCAGCCGACTTTGCCGAATTCGGAGGATTCAGCGGCATCGGCAGATTGGAAGATGCGGTAGGTATTTTACAGGGCAGCGCCGGCACTAGAATCCGGGGACGTTTAAACTGAAAATAAGATATTCGAGTAGAAACTGAGCGAGGGCGATTTGCCTTCATTCTCCGGCCATTCCCTGACGCGCTGAAGAAGCAGGGATTCCCTCAGCAGCGCGCTCAGGGAATCAATTGCGATCCGGGTCGTCGTCAAGCGTCAACAGAATCGTCATCGACGAATACCTTCAACTCGAGCGGTGGCGCTTAGCCAATGTAAGGTCCCTCGACGAAGCCGGCATTTTCTTGGCTTAGGGGCACCGGCAGGTCTAGCACAGAGGTTAGGCTCTGGTGCGCAACGAATGCTGGCCGCACCTCACCACCCAGGCACACCCTCGCGGATCAACCGGGAAAAGTCCGTATCGTCACCTGCCCGCCGAGCCCGTTCGGTTATTCGTCCCCGCTGGCGCAACTCCTGTAGGCTGAAACTCTGCTCCAAACCGCCGACATCCTGGAGATATCCGGGTAGATAGCCTGTGAGCAGCAGTCTGTAATCAAACGGCAATCCGCTGACTATTTGCCGCATCATATCGAAGACGATAGTGGTGCAGTTGGCAGTAACGGTATTGTAGAACCGCGCTGTTTTGTTCAATTGGTTGGCCTGTTCGAGATAGGACAGGAACAGCTCGCGCATTGCGTCCGGAGGCATATTCACCCGGTAGAGATAGACATCCTCGCCGCGGACGTTTGTGCGCACCCGCAGCGCATCCCTCTCGTCCGTAGCCACGATACTGAGCTCGAACTGCTTGAAGAACCCACCGATCTCGGAATAGCGTTCGCCGCGCTCCTTACGGATCTCCACGGTGAACACAAGGAACCGGCCGTCATCGAAACCGAATGACACCAGTACGTGTGCGATCGCCGGCATGCCCCAGTAGGAAGTCGCCAGATCGATCGAGGCCAGCCGGTCCAGATCATAGCGGCGTGTTTCCCAGCGAGCATCATAGTCCTCGTCGCTACGCCAGTCGAAATTGCGCACGTTGTGCAAGGTTACCTGACTGCCGTCCGCACGCCCGTAGGTCATTTTTATCAGATCGTCGGTCCAGACCCGATGGTTCGAGGGTTCCAAGGAGCTCCACCAGACCTGCAATAGCGCAAACAGGGACAGATAGCCGCAGATCGCTATCCAGGGCCGCAGCCGCCAGAGCGCGATGAGCAGCGTCGAGGCAAGGAGGCACCACAGAGCAATCGACGCGCTCTTGCCCGCTGCGGTCATCGGCAACTGGTACCACAACGCCATGGCGCCCCAGGCTGTAGCCAGCAGCATTGCTAGCGAAGCCAGTATCCGCGGATAAAAACGCCAGGTCATGGCGCCGGTCTTGCGAACCGGTCGCCGTCTGCCTGCTGTAGATGAACGTGCAGGATGCGGCGAATTTCCATGATGGCTTCGGGAGTCTCCTGCACACTATGGCCGAAAGGAATTACGATTTCCGACTCCGCCCCAGCCAGATGAGAGCTGGAATACGGCACCACACCATCGCTGGAATCCAGCAGTGACAGCGCGGGGGTGTAGTTGCCGATGATCGAGTGGTAGCGGACCATAGGCGAGATGGGCAGCTCAGCACTCAGCCTGACGAAAGGATCGTTGCTGCTGAGGTTATCGATGCTGTTGACTGGCCGGGTCAGCACCTCGGCATCGGCCGAATCCGGGACGACCAGTAACTGCGCGACGTCTGTGATCCGCCCGAGCACCGAGACCGGCAGCTTGACCAGGCCCGCAGCCCAGCGCGAAATGCGGTTCTCGGCGAAAGGCGTGCCGCGGTGAGGCGCCGCGACGAAAATCGCACGGCTGACGTCGGGCAAGGGCTCAAACCTCACATAGGGGCCGACCTCCTTCTGCACCCGCTCGAGCCTGCGCCCATGGAGCGGATACCTCTCCAGCAGGGCGTCCCACAGTCGATCCCCGGAAGACGACAGCATCAGCCGCGACAGCACCCCACCCATGCTGTGCCCAATCACCACCATATCCCGAGAGGCCTGGGCCGTTCCGCTCGGATCGAAGTGCTCAAGGGTCTGTTCAATGGCCGTACGGATCGCTTTGTTGTTGAATGCCAACGGCGCGTTGGTCGGGTAATACACCTGCCAGATTTGGTAGTGCTGCCGCAAGGTTTCGTCACCCAACACCTCGTTGGCGACATTGATCCAGGCTTCCGGACTGCTGGCCAGGCCATGGAGCATGACAATGATTCGGCGATTCGGATCATAGGGCTGCATCAGATAGACATGCGGCTTTTCCAGTACCTCGCCCCTGCCCACCAAGGTCAGCAACGACTGGGTAGCAAATCCCGAACGGGCCAGCCAGAGCCCGTAGCCAGATGTGAAGCTGCCCGCCAGTGGGATCTCGCGCCCGGCTAGCGAGATGCTATTCTGGCGAAAAGGGTCGTAACCGACGATATGTACCTTTTGCGTGCTCAGAACCTCGTCCAGGGTTGTCCCCGGAAAACTCACCACCGCGGTGACGGCGGGAAACGGCGTCTCGCTCCAGGCCAGTTCCGCGCTGTCCTTCGTCACGACCCGGCGGTCTGTCATCGCGACCAATTCGGCCCCCAGACCGTCGCGTCGATACTGGTTTCGTAAGCCCTTGAATGAAAGAGAAGCAGCCGGTATCAACGCCTTCGGCAGGTCTCGGCCGCCGGCTAGGCGAACATCGCCAACCGTACCCTGAATCTGCCAACGACCGTTCTGCATCACGAAGACGCCCTTGCCTTCGCCAGTCTCCGGCGGATTGCCCCGATAACGCTCAAACAGTCCGGTCAACGCCTGTTGCACAGAGAAATTGTAATAATCGCGAACCTGGGTCTGGCGGTCGTCCAAGGCCCTCTGCCCCAATGTGCGCTCGGTCATGAATAGATAAGCGTAGGCGTGCCGGGCACTTTCCAGATACGCATCCAGCATGGCGTCGGTCTGTGCATCACTATGGTCCAATCGATCCAACCGCAACGCCTCCTGCAGCCAGAGCTCGGCCAATACCGACAGGCGCTGCTCGTCACCTAAAGCCTTCGACTTGCCCAGCGTTCGAAGGCAGACTTCAGCGGCTGCCGTACATTCGTCCCGGTCGATACCAACCACCTGCAGCGCGGCACCCACCGAAGTGCTGAGTCGCCCCGTGCTCAGCACATCCCCGCGGCGCAGGGACATGTAGTCCCTGGTTTCAAGGGCGGATACCTTGACCCCGGCGCAGCCGCCCAGCATCAGGAGCAGAAGCAGGAGAAATGCCCCCTGCCACAACGTCCCGGCATAACGCCGCCCGCAAAGCAGAACTAGTTGAACATTCAAGCTAAGCGTCTTCGAAAATTTGGCCGAGGAAGCGTCCAACCGGAGCACGGATACCTCAATGCAGTCTGAGAGACTCGCGCCGGAACACCGAATTGGTTTATTCGCCAAAGACACGGTGCTCTCACGCTCCGCCAAAGGTGATGTACATCTTGTATCCCAGCACCGACATCACACCGACGATGCCCAACCCGATCAATGCAGCCCCCCAATCCCTTTCGCGCGCGGCAAACCCGACCGTCATCGTCAGAAACGCCACCAGCAAAATGAAAAGCATCACGTTCAATTCGTCCATTACCAATTCTTCCTAATGGGGCGGTTTACTTGGGTGGGTACACCTCGCATATGAATTACAACCAAGTCGAGAGCGTGATCGAACCGAAATGGTCGTGTTCCTGCTGCCCATTGAACTCGCGAGTGCGCCAGACGCTGGCGAATGCCAGTTGCCAGCGGCTCCACGTCAGTGCGATGCCAAGCTTGGCATCGCCGACCTGGTCGCGGCGATCCACCGAATGACTGTCCTCAAAGGTGTTGCCGTCAAGTAGCATGTTCTGCGCCATATAGCGGCCCTCGAGATTGGCAAAGCCGTACCACCCAAACCCGCTACCCGGGCGGAAGTACTGGCTACCGCTTTGCCCTGGCGTAACCGAAGGAATGCTGAAGCTGCGCTGCAGGTTCTGTCCGAGCCTCGCCCCCACGCTCGCAGATGCATAGGTGTACAAATTTCCGAGCGAGAAGCCGAGGCTAGGGCCGTACTCCAGTTCCAGCCCGCCTATACGCTCCTGCAGCCACCAGCGGTGCTGGTAGGCGAGATTGACAAAGGCTTCGTTATCCAGCTGATGCTCCCAGCCATTGGGCTCGTCGCTTCCGGTGACCTTGTGCACGGCGCGCTGCAGCCGCTTGCCGCCTGCTGCCGGGCCGACGATACCGACGTCCAAGTGCAGTTCTTCGGCCGAACGCCAGCCCTCATGCTGAACGCCAGAAAACAGCGAAACCCCCGCGAACATCAGCCCGGCATATGGGCGATCGTCCCCTATCAGTCCATGGTTTTCGATTTCCTCGGGGGTATATATCTGGTGGCCGAAACGGTAGGCGACGTTGTCCACCGCGCTCTCCGACCACCCTGGGATGAGATCAGCAATACTACGAGTCCAGTGATTCTGTTCAGGCTCGAAGCCCCAGATCACTTCAAGCCCGTTGCTGTAATGACCATCGCTTCCCGAGGAGATGATGTCGTTTTCCGCTTTGATCGACAGCGTATCGGCTTCCGCCGCAGCGCAAGCGACCAACAGCAGGGTCAGCAGTCCTGAGCGGAACTGGGTGCGATATTTCATTAATGATCCACCAGCACAGTGACGACTGCGTAAGCGAGCCTGACCGGATTGCGGTACACCGGAGTCGACAGCGAACCGGGCCTGGACGGACGGTTCAGGAGGCTCCCAATTCAGGTTGGGCTTCAAATACGGAGACTGGGTCATGCGAATCGATCTAGTCGTAAAGTTTGGCATGCTAACAAACTAGAATATTATGTCTAGTAATGCTGCACACCTCAGCGTCTTCCGCTAGCATTCAGAGCATGACCACAGAAATACCGCCCCTCACGCGTCCATCGAAAGCTGGCCGGACGCCACGCAAACCACTACAGGATCGCGGGCACGAGCGTGTCACCGCCATTCTGGATGCCTGCGCGAGAGTGTTGCAGCGTGACGGCGAAGCGGGCCTTACCATGCATCGTCTTGCCAAGGAGGCGGGCACCTCCATTGGCTCGCTTTATCACTTCTTTCCAGACAAACAGAGCGTCCTCGCCGCCCTCAATCAGCGTCACACCGACGCGCTGTGTACCATCACCAAGCGACTGGAGCAGATCGACGATCACGTCTGGAAGCGCCTTTCTACAGCGCAGATGGTGGAACGGCTCATCGTTCCCTTTCTTGAATACATTGCTCGTCACCGGGATATCCAGTTGCTGCTCAGCCCGACCCTAGGCGATCGGCAGCTTCATTCGCCAGCGCTTCGCGCCGCAGTGCGTTCCATCTACGAAAAGGTTCTCCACATGAGGTTGCCCGACGCAAGTGCCGAAGATTTGCGCGCCTATAGTGCGGTTCTGTTATCCATACCATCCGGGATGTTCCATTCGGCTCCAGAGACGGACGAAAGCCTGGAGCGGATCTGGCTACAGGAGATTCCGCGCGCCCTGATTGGCTATCTCAATGCGCTTGGGGACTGAAGCGAGAGCACCATCTCACCAGCAGAGGAAGACGCCGCAGATAGCGCGGACGGGTCTCCTGGCACCTCGGGCGCTCGCGGGCCACGGTCATTGGTGAGCGGCTCATTCCCCATGCTGGTGACGCCGACCTCGTCGGTCAGCCATTGTTCAAATAGCCGGCTTGCGGCTGGCCCTTCCCTCGCCGCGTAATAAACCAGACGTAGATCGCGGTCGACATCGATTGTAAGAGACGTATGGTCGAACACTACCAGCCCAATGTCCGGGATTCGCAAGTGCCGTACGCCCTGGCAAGGACCGTGGATGTCGTGCTGACGCCACCAGGTCCTGAATTCCGTATCGACTTTTTCCAGATCCGTGACCAGCGTGCCGATGTCCGGATCGAGCGGCGCCCTGACGAAGTCGCGGCGGAAACTTGAAAGGATCTGCAGTGCCTGATCGTCCCAAGGATCAAACAGGGTCCGAATTGTAGGTGCGGTGAACAGCAGCCAGAGCAGATTGCGGCGCTCGACTGGAAAACTAGAGAAGCCGAACACCCTGTCGGCCGCCGCATTCCAGGCGAGTACGCCCCAGCGCAGGTTCAAAACATACGCTGGGCGCATCGGCAGATCGGCTATCAATCTGTGAATCAGCGGCGGCACCACGCACCAAGTTTTACCAGGCTCCGGTGGCAATCGCTGGTGGGCCAATAGAAACAGATGGCGACGCTCTGTCGCATCCAGTTTGAGCGTCCTAGAGAGATTCTCGAGAAATGCTGCCGAAACGCCGATCTCCCGCCCCTGCTCGAGCCAGGTGTACCAGGACAAACCCACCCCAGCCAGAGCCGCGACCTCCTCACGTCGAAGTCCCGGCGTACGTCGCCTGCCGCCCGACGGAAGCCCCACTTCCTCGGGCGTAATGCGTTCACGATAGTGCCGCCTCAAGTTAAATTGAGACGGTCATGGACAAGTTGGCGAAAGCGTTAGGGGAACGCATCCGAGTGCAGAGGAAGGCCTGCCGGATTTCCCAGGATGCACTGGCGCTGGCGTGCAATATCGACCGCAGTTACGTAGGGCGAATAGAACGTGGCGAGGTCAACATCACCGTCGAGAAGCTGTATCGCATCGCAAGCGTGCTTGCATGCGATCCATGCGGCCTACTGCCTCAGATGTCAGAGCTGCAGCCCACCTGATCGACCGAGGGGCTCAAGACGGCTTGAGATTGAGAATGCTGTTTGTCGCTGGTCACATTACCCAGACTCCTAGCTAGCACTTTGCACAACGCTTGTGATGCTGTGGGGGGAAGCGTAAGTCTATCAATTATGCAGCCGAACCTGGCGCGACTTGTTCTGACGCTCAGCTAGTTCCAGCTCTCTCACGCGCGCCCATAGCTGAAGGTTCTGTGTAAGCACTCGATCACGCTGCGAACTGACCATCGCCAGCTCTTTTTCTAAAAGCACAACTTTATCTTCTAAACGTTTAATGCTTTTATCATTTGATGAGCCATTACCCTTGTTAGCCTCAGCACGACAAGCCTCGATCTTTGCGAGTATCGGCAAATGTGCTTTGCGAGACTTTTTCAGGTAACCACGGTCAAATCCAGCCTCAAGACTGACGATGCTCGCGGTAAGTTTGGATAGGTCTAGCCCTACATGCGCCGGCACAAAAGGCTCCCCATCCAGAAGACGCTGCAAAGCTTCCTCACAGGCGCCAATCCCTTTACTTACTCCGTCACCAGACTTCATGCCTAAAGCTCCACCGTGTCGACAAGGCGAGCCTTGAAAACCATTAGGCGCTCAATATCGCCCGCCACAATTTGATATTCGCCTGAGTCCTCTGCGTAGTTTGACAACTCATTTTTCGCATCCTCAATGGCCGCATTTAGCTTGGTGGGCTTGATGATCGCACCCTCGCAGGACAAACACTCGGTGTAGTCACCCAACAGAAAGGAATCGCAGCGGCCAACCTTGGTACAGCCACCCAGCAGCGTCGGGCGGTAGCTAATTGCACCATTTTTAACCCGCTGCTCGGTTTCAGAACGCATATCTTCAATATGAATCTCGCCCGCCTTGACTCGCTCTTTCTGCTTCTCCATGTAAGAGCCAGTGCCACCGAACAGCGGTTCATCATTCATCAGAAGATCAGCAATCAACTGGTTCGCCACCGACATGGGTATGGCCATCTGGTACTCGAAGGCGAAGTGATTGCTTGGCAACACAAAGTCTTTCTTCTTCTCATCGTAGTAGCCAAAAATGGTGCGAAGCTTCTCGTAGTTATTCGCATAATAGCGGGACATTTCAATCGTCATGTGCTTAAACTGCGTGCGTAGCGTCGGCAACGAGAGAAACCCACTGCTACTACCGTAAAAGGCCAGCGAGCGCCTAAACTGATGGCTAGTAAGCGACCATGACTGGCCGACTAAAAACTCAGGATCATTATAGAAATCCCGCGTGGGATCGCTCTGCGCCAGCTCTTGCAAGTCCTCCGACTGAATCGGCATCGCTCGCAAAGCACTGTTTTTTGTACGGTGAATATCAAAGTTTGCCACGCCAACCTCGGCACTCTTTCGCGTCATCCCCACGATGGACGGATTCAGAAACAGCGGGCAACAATCGTTAAGCTCGATTTTGTAGAACTTGGCTAGACCACGACAAATCGCTTGGGCCACCTCAACTGCCTTGACGACTTCCGCAGGTGCAAACCATGCCCCCTCTTTCTTGTATCCGGTAAACTTGGTGGTAGTCGAAAGAACATTTACCGCCTGCGGCTTATCACGCTCAACGCCTTGCTCATCGACAAGAGCTTGCCTAACGATTTGATTGGAAAGACAGTTATACGACATTCGCAGCACTTCTTGATCGCGCATTCCGGTATAAAGATGGATTACCGTCTTTACTACATACTGCATCTGAAGCAAGGCAGTTTGAAGGCTTCGCTTGTGCGCAAAGGCAAACTCACCAGAAAATACCGAAGTCAAACGGTGATCCTTGAGCGCTTGCGTAATATTGGGCCGATAATTCGCTCTGCCGCCAAGCCCAAGATTCCGCTGCACTGAATAAGAAATACCATAATACTCATCACCAAAGCACCCTATAAATGACTCGAGGCGCCCGACACCCTCATATAACTGATCGAGCAAATCACCGGCGAGATTAATTAGGTTTAAATAGATTCGCGTCGGAATTACGGGATGCTGGTTACTATCCGGCCTCTTCAGATCAAATTTATTTGGATTAACTACGACATAGCCCAACCGTTCTTCACCAACCCTAGCCAAGCCTCGCAGTACCCCTGCAAGAACTACCCGATCAAAAACTTTTTCACGTATAAACGCTGCCAGATAAACTGGAATGGTAAATAGTTGCTGCAAGGACAGCGTGCCAACCAGCGGCTTATGCTTCTGCTCAATGCAAAACTGCATGGCGCGACGCAGTACTAACCAATACTGGTTGAGCGTGGACACACTAAGCGTACCGAGTCGCCCGCCACCGGCAAAATAAATTAGGCAATACAGCATATACTTGGATTCCTCCATCAACGCTTGCTGCGCCTGGCCGCTTTCGTCGAACACCGTATCAAAGACTATTCGATTAACTTTTTTTGCACTCAGTCGATATGGGTTAAAGTCCCATACTGCTTCACCATATACTGCTGTGGCATTGCCACTTTCATCGCGGCAGAGCACGAAATCAGGATCGGGCTTACCATAGCGCTGCGAGGCATTATCTGGCCCGCTGCCGGTCGGAAACTGACTCCTGGAGAACAGACTGCCGACCGACTGGACAACCGCATTCAAAATATCACCCCCATTTTTTCATAACGGCTCAAGCGGGCTTCCCAGAACGCAGTAAGTTCACCGTATTTAAGTACCTTGACTCTGATCGCTTCGACCAAATGTTTCACCACATCGGAACGCTCGCCAAGCACATCAAGGATGAACTCAATTCGAATAGACAACTCTTTATACAATGCCTCAACATGTGTAGCATCGGACGCGGATTTACGCACCGCATTGATCACATACTGTAAACTCAGAAGTTTGTGTATATCTTCCTCATCGCTGTGACAGATATAGTGCTCGCAGTACAAGCAGCCGTATTGGGTGCGGCAATTCGGCTCGATTGCAACAGTACCAAAATCGTCTACAGGGATCGGCTGGTTGAACCCGTCACAATGCCCCGCCGCTGTTGCAATATCAGCTCCCATGGCCGCCTGGCTGCGCTCGCGCACGACATGGGCGGCATGGCGAATGGCCTGCCAAAACTGGCCGAACTCGGCTTCCAACTGCTCAGGTGTCGCATCCGCATAGGTCGAAAGATTCACCGCCTCGGTGTGATTCAAGGATACCGCAACGTCTGACGGTGACAGGCCAGCGGTATGCATTCCATTGCTCTTGTATTTGCGCATTTTGCGTGGCGACAGTCTCGGCACCTTCGGGTCGAGAAAGACCCCGCTGATGGAGCGATGGAGAGTTGTGATGGCCTGAGTTACATGAAGCTCGGAAAAAACTCTTTTTGAACTTCTCAATTGATTAAACTCAGGCATCGTAAAGAACAGATACTCATGTTTTACACCATCTAGAATCCACTCTCGAAGCTTGAGGTATTGCTTCAATAGCGGCAAACCCGTGTCCCGCCCAATGTTATAAATGGTCGACTTCCCGCCCGCCCGAAACTTCACAGCCGACAATTCTTTCCTAATCGGGGATTTCTCAACCTCCAGCGCATCCGAATAACTAAACTGTGCAAACTCAGTCGGCGTGGCCCCTGTAATCATCAAAAAAAGTGCTGCATAGGATTTCGCGGCGAGACCCGCGGCATTAAGCCGGTGCCAGTGGCGCGAATCTTCGTTAGCTGCCTGTAAATTAGCCCGTGTGCTCTCTAAAGTAAGCGCTACCTCCGATTTGAAGGGTCTTTTCCGAGCCAATCTGTCACAGGCCGCATAGTATTCTTCGGTCGTCGCAATGCGTCGCTCACCTGCATGATATGAAAGGGGAGATTCCTTGAATGGGCCAACGGCCCCGACACGCGATGGAAACAGTACAACCTCATAATCCCTGATTTTTACAACCCATGGATATGGCATGTTGTTCAGGACGAAGTCGCTGAGTTGTTGGGCAATGGCCAAACAAACGTCCCGGTACAAATCAACATGGGCTGGACTGGCTGCCGCAGACCCTCTTTCTCTTCTTATACTGACCGCACCAGCGAGAATATAGTGACTGCTTTCTGGATAGAGCAGCCCAATAATAGTGGCGACTTGAGACTGAGCATTGACAGCGCTAGCAGTCTTCCAGCGCTGATGGGCGATTTGACGATTAAGATGCGAGGTATAGTCTCGATACGCTCTCTGGGCATCGGTTTCACTGACAAAGACTTCGCGATAGCCATTTAAGTTTAGCCAGTCAATAAAATATTCGAGCAACCTAAATCTAACGAGAACAGTCGTATCACGCTGGCCGACGAAGGAATTCAGAACCCTTACAATAAATTCGCGACGGCTTTCAACAAAGGACTCCCTCACCACTGGCGTGCCGCGATCATCATTGACGCTTCCATTCTTACCCCGAACGGAATATGCCCAACTGCCAATATCCAGCGGTTTCTTCATCACCCTCGCAGAAATTTGCAAACGTAAACGCTCAGGTTCGGAAAATTCTTGAGCGACTTCACTCAGCATAATAACTTGCATATTAGCGCGATGCTCGAATCCTTGCCGGCTATTCATCTTGCATCTCTAGCTTCAATACGCTGTAGCCACCATTACTAAACAGTTTACTTTCCCATATCTCTTGAGCCACGACCTTTTGATGCGTCATTTTGAACAGTTTAAGATAATTCTCTGTGGTTTCCCTGAAGTCGTGGTGCAGCCGTCTCTGAACAAAGTCAATTACCTCTCCCGACTGCATCAGTCCTTTCTCCACCAGCACCTGCAATCGCTGGTATAGCTGGAAAGCGTAAGTCGCCCGCAGCCAGTGATACGAAAAATCCTTTGGAAATTCTCCAGAGATTTTTTGTACTAGCTTTTTTTTAATCGTTTCTGTTACCTGGCCTGATTGCGGCGACTTGACAATGGTATAACGCGGATCACTCTTGGCCATGTAGTAACAGTTCCCCTGATCGGAGAGAAACAAATACATATCGTCTTCATTGATTGTCAGGCCGGGATGCTCAGTTTCCATCCGAGCACGAAATTTTTGACGCCGCTTCTTCATCATTGGGCTTCTGGAAAGTGTGACCAGCTCCTCGGCAAGCTGCTGTGGAATATATAGTTGTTGCGGTTTATCGAACTTGGTATCAATACCTGTGCGCGGGCCAGCATGCAGTTTATACGCACCCTCCGGCAACAACTTATCCTCTGTAAAGTTCTTCAAATGCTTCAAGCGGATGGTCAAAACGGTTTGCTTGCGGGCGCCCGTCATTAGCGAAGTCAGCAGTATCAGCCTCTCAAGCGCAGTCCATTCTTTTTCGTTCCTGATGGCGCCCAAAAAAGCACCAAACTCACGATTGTAAAGCGGTCGAAGATCCTCGCCGTCTTCCCGTACGAACCCCAATGGCACTGAACTACTTGGCGGTGTGCGCCGTGTTTGGCTTCGCTTTTCAGCATCTATGACTTTCATGCCTTTTGGGCTCTGCACAATGAAACGCACTTGCTTAATAGTATCGACACGCTTCATGTCGAGGTCATACCAATGCTCGGAAACGTACTTATAAAAATGATATACAGCAGCGGTATATTGATTGATGACTTGATTGCTTCGACTACTTTCATTAATTAAATGATAGAAGTATTTGTAGGTCGGCCGAAGCGGAGGTCGAGCACCGGAGAAGTCGAGCCAATCCAGATTGTTATCTTCACAGAACAGGAGGTAATCCAGCAGTTTGCTGGCTCGGCGCCGAACGTCATCTGTGCGTCTACTTGCCGGTGCCTTATCTCGCATGAGGCTCAGCAAGTAGTCGTTCGCTTCGTGCCAAGGGTCGCCATTGGCAAAAACCAAAAATGGGAAATTGAACAGGTCACGGTCATTCCTGGAACCAACTTCATCTACCCTGTAAAGCGGGTTGCACTCAGCCCCCTCAAGCGCCGACTCAATCGAGCCGCTGGGCGCTTCACTGACGTGCAGAATGGCGAAGGCATCCCGCAAATTTGGGATGAGAATCAAGCGACCTTCGTGACGCGGATTGCTGTAGGACATTCGCCCCCCTGATTAATCAGTCAATCCTAAATGTTAGGCGTCAGTTTACAATCACTTTTCGTCAATGTTTCTTTTGTTAAGGATGGTCTGAAAAACACTTCCCGATCTGGTGAAATAGCTCACCAGTCCCTCTGGAGCTCTCTTGCATGAAGCAGCTGTCCTTCGCCGATGCCGAGTACGCCGGCAAGCGCAAACAGACCCGCCGTGAGCGCTTCCTGATCGAGATGGATCAGGTCGTGCCGTGGCAAGCGCTGATGGCGCTGATCGAGCCGTACTACCCGAGGGGCGAAGGTGGGCGCCCGGCCTATCCGCTGGCCGCCATGCTGCGTGTACACCTCATGCAGAACTGGTTTGGCTACAGCGATCCGGCGATGGAGGAAGCCCTCTACGAGGTGACGATCCTGCGCCATTTCGCCGGACTGCACCTGGATCGGATTCCGGACGAAACCACCATTCTTAACTTCCGCCGTCTGCTGGAAAGGCACGAACTGGCCAGCCAGATCCTGGCAGTCATCAATGGCTATCTGGGCGAGCGCGGTCTGCTGTTGCGCCAGGGCAGCATCGTCGACGCGACCATCATCCATGCGCCCAGCTCGACCAAGAACAAGGATGGCAAGCGTGATCCGGAGATGCACCAGACCAAGAAGGGCAACCAGTACTACTTCGGCATGAAGGCGCACATCGGCGTCGACGACGACTCGGGGCTGGTACACAGCGTCATCGGCACAGCGGCCAACGTGGCCGATGTCACGCAGGTCGACAAGCTGCTGCACGGCGAAGAGACATATGTCTGTGCTGATGCGGGTTATACCGGTGTCGAAAAGCGCTCCGAAAACGCGGGCCGCAAGGTTATCTGGTCGGTTGCCGCTCGTCGCAGCAGCTACAAGTCGCTCGGCAAGCGCAGCCTGCTTGGGCGTGTGATTCGCCAGATCGAGAAGACCAAGGCTCAGACGCGGGCCAAGGTCGAGCATCCATTCCGAGTAATCAAGCGCCAGTTTGGCTACACCAAAGTACGTTTCCGCGGGCTGGCGAAGAACACGGCCCAGTTGGTCACGCTGTTCGCCCTGTCGAATCTGTGGATGATGCGAAAGCGCTTACTTGCAGGAGAGGTGCGCGTGTAATGCGGGGGAAGCCCCCGGCAAATGCCCTTCGGGGGCAGGAAACTGAGTCCAAGGGGGATGAAATAGCCCGATTTTGGTCTGCCGACCAGGTCTGTCGCGAATGGTGAGGGCTATTTCAGACCTTCCTTAAGGGATTCAACCCAAGGATCCAACTTATGGAATACATGAGTTCAACATCGGTAGATCCTCCACCCAACTGGAACACCAGCGCGAGATGGCAGGCCTATTCAAGGATGGCACGCTGACGCCGACGGGGATGGCGAAGTCGATAGCATGGCGCGAGCGCTGGTCCGGATCAGGAGACTCCAGCCCTCCCGGATATCCGGAAGTTATTGAAGCCAAGCATGAC